>CALQCV020000054.1 GCA_943329165.2 Candidatus Nitrotoga sp. CP45
AAATATAAAAAAAAAATTGAAAGAAAAAACATATTTAAAAAAAAAATACTTGCGTCATATTTTATATAAATCCCAGATAGCTTTAACTCAAAACGTGTTTTGGACATGAATTATTGTTCAAACGTGGGTTTGTTTTTTCTTTTATTTATTACTTTAACGCATTGAGTGTAATTATTTTTTATGGCTAATTTATACTAGATTGTCACATTGAGCTTGTCAAAATGTACCCTTTTTGATGTCTTCGATACTTCCTTCTTCAGTAAACGCCTGGCTCAGACGGACATTTTTGTGCTAATTGAATATAAATTTCCATCAAAAAATCAGTAATAAAGTGTTTTGATTAATTACGCCCATCGGGTTAAAGTAGTTAGTATGCTTAGTGAAAACCTTAATTTACCTTAACTTCTTAATGTTTAAAACAATGTTTAAAAATAGTTCTTTAAAAAAACATAAATTTGCACCCGAAGCCGCAAGGCCGAATTGTATGACCCGAGCTGCGAAGCGGCGAACGGAACGAAGTTAAATAAAAACCGTTTAGTAAAAATAAATGCAAACTCCTAAAAAAATTGCTATTGTTGGTTCAGGATTAGTTGGTTCCTTATTAGGAATTTATCTTAAAAAAAGAGGCCACATCGTGCATGTATATGACAGAAGTCCGGATATAAGAAAAATCAATTTTTCGGGACGTTCTATTAATTTAGTTTTATCCAACCGAGGTATTAAAACCCTCCAAGATGTTGGTTTAGAAACGGAAGTTTTAGCCATCGGAATTCCTGTTGATAGGCGTGCCATACACGTAGGGAAAGAAAGTGTTAATGAACAGTTTTACGGTAAAAACGGAGAGGTAATCTACTCCATTTCAAGAGGGCTTTTGAATAAAAAAATGGTCGATTTGGCGGAGAAAGCCGGAGTTGAATTTTTCTTTGAAGAAAAAGTATGGGATGTCGATCTTACAACCGCTACTATTTCTATTGGCGAAACAGAGCGAGGCGAATGGACCACACATAATTATGATCTAACTTTTGGTGCCGATGGCGCTTTTTCGAGAATTCGACATAGAATGCAGCGTCAGAGTATGTTTGATTACTCGCAGGAGTTCATGAAAATGGGTTATAAAGAATTGCATATTCCTGCTAATGCTGACGGAAGTCATAAATTAAACAAAAATGCTTTACACATTTGGCCACGCGGTAATTTTATGTTGATGGCTTTGGCCAATTTAGACGGAAGTTTTACCTGCACTTTATTTATGCCTCATGATGGTGAAAATTCATTTGCATCCTTAAAAACTACAGAACAATTAGTCGATTTTTTTGCCAAAAACTTTCCAGATACTAAAGAAGTTATTCCGGATTTAGTAGATGATTTTTTCAAAAATCCAACCAGTTATTTGGTCACGATGAAATGTTTTCCGTGGACGTTTAGTGATAAAGTTGCCCTTATTGGTGATGCTTGCCATGCTATCGTACCGTTTTATGGTCACGGAATGAATTCTGGTTTTGAAGACATTACTGTTTTGGAAGAAATGATGGAAAAATATGGAGATGATTGGGCAAACTTACTCAATGATTATGAGAATTCAAGAAAACCCAATGCTGATGCAATTGCGGAACTATCATTTCGAAATTTTATGGAAATGAGTACCAAAACCGCAGATGCCAATTTCTTACTACAAAAGAAAATTGAAAAATGGTTTTCAGACAAACATCCCGATAAATGGATGCCGTTATACAGCAGAGTAACTTTTAGCTTACAACCTTATTCAGAAGCGTTGGCAATTGGGGATTTTCAAAATAAAATCATGGAAGAGGTCATGGAGATGACTAACATAGAAGCCAATTGGAATAGTGATGAAGTTGAACAAAAAATTATTCAACTTTTAAATTTTAAGTACCCCCATTAGGTGAAGGTATTTTTCTAAAACCAAGGAAATGTTAATTGTTTTCAAGTTGGAATAAAAAAAACTTAATTTTAGCTGTTGAAAAAAGTTTGATTAAAAAATACATTTTCATTGCTTTTGACGTTATAGCTATAAATAAGCTGTAAAACTCTGAAAATCAAAACTATTTTTATGTAATATTTGATGATTGTTTGTAATGACCGAATAGGACATAAATTGCGATATAAATCGATGTTGTATTAATGTTAAAAAAAGTTTTTTTATTTGAAGTAAAAAATTAAATTTGCTCCTAATCAAGTTTATTAACAACTAAAACTTATAAATTATTTAAAATTTAAAACTTAAAAAAATGGCAAACGTTAAAAAAGAAGGCAGTTCAAATTTAGGAGGATTATTCTCTGGTATTGTGATTGTTGCAAGTATTGTGGTTGGGTTTCTTGTATGGAAATTTATCATGGGTGCAGGATCAAATTTTGAAGGTGGAGTAAACACAGGCGCACCACTTAAAGATAACTATATGGCAATGGTTTACAAAGGAGGATTTATTGTTCCTGTTTTGATGGGACTTTTGTTGATGGTAGTTGTTTTCTCATTTGAAAGATATTTTGTAATTACTAAAGCTACTGGTAAAGGAAGTCTAGATGCATTTATGAAAAATGTTCAAACTAGTGTAAAAGCAGGAAATATTGACGAAGCCATTAATGCATGTGATAAACAGCAAGGTTCTGTAGCAAACGCTATTCGTTCTGCTCTAGTTAAATACCAAGATGTTAAAAAAGAAGGATTCAATAGCGAAGAAGCTGCGGAAACAATTCACAAAGAAATCGAAGAAGCAACTTCATTAGAAATGCCAATGTTAGAACAGCACATGACTATTTTATCAACTTTAGTTTCGTTAGGAACTTTGGCAGGATTGTTAGGAACTGTAACAGGTATGATTAAAGCATTTGCCGGATTAGCTGGTGGTGGTGGAGCAGATTCTGCTGAACTTGCAAATGGTATCTCTGAGGCGTTAATCAATACTGCAACTGGAATTGCAACATCTGCATTAGCAATTATTGCCTACAATTTCTTTACTTCAAAAATCGACAGTCTTACTTATGCCATTGATGAGGCAGGTACTACAATCGTTAATACTTACAGACATTTTAGAGGTAGCTTAAAACAATAATTTTGATAGTCACTATCAATAAATATATATAACAATGGCAATAAAAATGAAAAAAAAGTCAACATCTACCGACATGACGGCGATGTGTGACGTTGCATTCCTTTTGCTTACGTTCTTTATTTTGACTGCTACTGCTAAAGTACCTGAAGTGATGCCTGTTGACACACCAGCATCTACTGTTCAGACTAAGTTGCCTGAAAAAGATTTGGCTACTTTGACTGTAGGTAATGGGAAAGTGTTTTTTGATGTTAAAGGAAAAGATGTCCGCGTTAGAACTCTGGAGTTAATGGCTCAAAAATATAACGTAACGTTTTCTGAAGATGATCAAAATAAGTTTTCAATAATGGAAAGTTTTGGTGTTCCGGTTCAAAGTCTTAAGCAGATTCTTGACATGAAACCAGCAGACAGAAAGAATGTTCAGCAACCAGGAATTCCGAAAGATTCGTTGGATAATCAATTGGCTGACTGGATTCAGAATGCACGTTTAGCCAATATCGAGTTGCATGATAAAGAATTGCAACTTGCGATAAAAGGCGATGCTACAGAAGAGTATCCTGTAATCAGAAAGATAATGGATATTCTGCAAGACCAAAAAATCAATAACTTTAGTTTGGTTACTGGTTTAAGAGGAAAAGAAAAATAATTTTTTAAAATATACTAAATGGCTGAATTAAATACCGGCGACGGTGGTGGTAAAAAAGGCAGTAAAAAAGTAAGAAGTAAAAAGCAAAATTCTAAAGTTGATTTAACAGCTATGGTTGATTTGGCTTTTCTATTAATCACTTTCTTTATGCTCACCACTACCTTGTCTAAACCTCAATCTATGAGCTTGGGTTTACCCGATAAAGATGATGAAGTAGATACGCAAGTAAAAGTAGATGAGAATCGTACGTTAACAATTTTGATGGGCGAGAACAACAACATAAAAATTTTCAGGGGTTTTCTAGCTACGCCAAAACTTGCTCCAAAAACAGTCTCTTATGGAAAAGATGGACTTCGTAAAGATTTGCTGGAGCAGAAGCAGGCAGTTCTTGATTATACAGGTACTAAAGACAAAGGTATGATTGTAATTATCAAGCCTAGCAAGAAGTCTAACTACAGAAACTTAGTTGATGTACTTGATGAAATGGCAATTACTAACATTCCAACTTATGCAATCGTAAACGAGTATAGTCCAGAAGAAACTAAATTGCTTGGTGATGGCGTATCTGCTAAAGCAACTCCAGCTGCCGAACAAGTACCTAATCCTTAATCTAATTAAAAAAGAAAAAACATGAAATTAGATTTATTAAAAAATCAGTGGGTAGATATCGTTTTTGAAGGGCGAAATAAGAAATATGGTGCATTCGAACTAAGAAAAACAAATGGGAAAACCACTTTGAGAGCTCTTATTATCGGAGGTTTTATTTTTATTTTCTTAGTTAGTCTTCCTGTACTATCCAATTTACTTCCGGATGGTTCAGATGATGCTGTTTTAGATCAAAAAATCACAACGGTAAAATTACCACCAAAGGAAAAACCAAAAGAGAATATTCCACCACCACCACCTCCTCCTCCAAAAGTAGATCAGGTGAAGTTTGTAAAACCAGTTGTAGCAAAAGCCGAAGAAGTAACTGAGGAGCCACCAAAAGTGGAAGAAATAAAAGATAAAAAACTTGGGGCTGAAACAATTAAAGGTGATCCAGATGCTGAATTAAGCGTTGAACCAGTGGGAACAGGGCCAAGTGTAGTTGAAGAAGATAACAACATTTACAATACTGCCGGTATCGAAGTAAAACCTGATTTCCCGGGAGGATTGGAAAAATTTTACAAATTCGTTGGTAAGAACTTCCAAGTTCCAGAAGAAGAAGGATTAAAAGGGAAAGTATTTGTAACGTTTGTTGTTGAAAAAGACGGTTCGCTAACCGATATTAAAGTGCTTAGAGATATTGGTTATGGAACAGGAAAAGAAGCTATCAGAGTTTTAAAATCTTGTCCAAGATGGAATCCAGGTGAACAAAATGGTAAAAAGGTAAGGGTGTTATATTCATTACCAATATCAATCCAATCAGCAGAATAGATGATTTCAAAATTCATCCAAAACTATCAGAAGAAATCGCTTAAAGAGCGGTTTCTTCTCGTTATAGGCATTTTCTTTTTTTTGATTTATTTAACATTCGGACTCGCTATCATATTTTGGAAGTCACTACCTTTAGCATTAGATTATAAATACAGAATTGTTTTTGGAATTTTACTAATAGTATATTCTTTTTTACGATTTTTGCGTTTCTTTAATAAAGAAGAATAAAATTAAAGATGAATAAATTAACCAAGACACTTGTTGGCTTTGTTTTGTTAACCTTGCTTTTTCTTTTTTCTTGCCAAAAGAAAAACGAAGTTATCGATACAATTACAGAAGGAAAGGCAACAATCTATGTTGATGAATCAATATTGCCGATTATTGAAGATGAAGTTGCCGTTTTTGAAGCAGAGTATAATGCTAAATTAAATTTGGTTTCAAAATCAGAAAATGAAATAATCAATGATTTGTTTAACGATACTGCAAGAATTGTAATTTTAACCAGAACACTTTCAGCTAAAGAATTAAAAGTATTTCAAAGTAAAAAAATTAATCCAAAAACGAGATTTTTTGCAACCGATGCTGTTGCATTTATTAGAAAAAAAACAACTAAAGACACGTTAATAGCATTACAAGACGTTATTGATTTTCTTCACGGTAAAAAGCTTCCAAATATTAAAGGATTGGTTTTCGATAATGCTAATTCGAGTACAGCAAGATATATTTCTGAAATTTCAGGAGTTTCAGTTAACAATCAAAAGAATGTTTTTTCATTCAAAACAAATGAGGAAACTTTAAAATTTATTGCCAAAAATAATGGCATAATTGGTGTTATAGGAATGAATTGGATTTTTCAGCCTCCATTAGATTTGCAGGAAACAGTAGCTAATGTAAATGTATTAAGCGTTAAAGGACTAAACACATCAGAATACATTTTCCCATCACAAGATAATCTGGCACAAGGAAAGTATCCTTTGGTACGACGTTTGTATATCGTCAACTGCCAAGGATATCCTGGACTCGGAATGGGATTTAATTCCTTCCTTGTTGGGGAAAGAGGGCAACGCATAATTTTGAAATCGGGTCTAGTTCCTGAGCAAATCCCAACCAGAAAAATTACCATCAGAAACACAATTACAAAAGATAAAAATTAAAAAAGAAGAAGATGAATAAGTTTAAAATTTTCAGCTTAGCGTTAGTAGCA
The DNA here is from genome assembly GCA_943329165.2 of Candidatus Nitrotoga sp. CP45. GTDB lineage: Bacteria > Bacteroidota > Bacteroidia > Flavobacteriales > Flavobacteriaceae > Flavobacterium. The sequence goes on from CALQCV020000054.1 coordinate 6,335, forward strand.
ACAACCATTGCGAAAGCACAAGATTTAGAGCCAGCGAAGAAAGCTATTGATGCTGAACAATTTGAAAAAGCAAAATCGTTGTTGAAATCAGTTATACAAGCAAAACCTGCAAACGGCAAAGCCACATTTCTTTTGGGAAACATTTACTTAAAACAAAATATTTCCGATTCTGCTTCAATTTATTTTCAAAAAGGATTGACCGCGAGTGAAGGAGCAAGATTAAATAGCATTGGTTTAGGTCAATTAGATTTAGATGCAAATAACAAAACAGCCGCACAAGCTAAATTTGATTTGGTCATCAAAGAATTGAAAAAGAAAGATACGGAAGAGTACGTTTATATTGCTCGCGCATTCATGAATGCTGATAAACCGGATTATAAAAGTGCCATTACCATTTTGACAAAAGCAGCAACAACAAATCCAAATGACGCTCAAGTGCAATTAGCATTAGGTGATGCCTATTACGGCGATAAAAATCAAAATGATTCGTACAGAGCTTACTTGAATGCATTTCAATTTGATAACAGTTTAATTAGAGCCAAAATGCAACTTGGTGTTTTATTAAAAGGTGCCAAAGCCTACACAGAAGCTGTAAAATCTTATGACGAAGTAATTGCAATCAATCAGAATTATGGACCAGTTTATCGTGAATTAGCGGAAACGTATTATTTATGGGCAAACAATGTTCCGAAAACGTATACTGAAAACATTCAAAAAGCTTTAGGTTTCTATGAAAAATACTTGACTTTAACTGATTATTCAATCACTTCACGTATGCGTCACGCTGACTTTTTAATCTTGGCAAAAGATTATAAAGCGTTAGAATTGGAAGCTAACAAGATGAAAGAATTAGATGGAGTTAATCCAAGAATCCTACGTTATTTAGGGTATTCAGCTTATGAAAACGGAAATGTTGATGTAGCTTTAAAGTCATTACAAGATTTTATCACAAATGCTACTAACAAAATTATCCCTCGTGATTATTTGTATTTAGGTCAAGCCAAAATAAAAAAAGGAGCAAGTGCTGATGGGAAATTGATTGACCCAACACAGTTAGCAGCTGGAATTGCAGATTTAAAAAAGGCAGTAGAAATGGAGCCATTAGCGGCTAATGAGTTAAATGAAATTGGTAAAAAATTGTACGATCAGAAAGCATTTACCGCTGCAGCAGCCGTGTTTGAAGTTGCGGTTACCAACCCAAATTCTAAAAATTATTTGATTGACAATTTCTATCTCGGAAACTCATTTTATTATGATAACACTAGAAAAGACATTGTAAAACCAGATCCAATTGCCTTGCAAAAAGCCGATGTTGCTTTTGGAAATGTAATTACGGCTTCACCAACAACACAAGATGCTTATCTTTTCAGAGCGAGAACTAATAGATTGTTGGAAAATGACGAAATGATGGCTACATACTACCAACAATATATTGATGTAGTAACAGCAAAAGGTGAAGAAGAAGTTACGAAAAACAAGGCTAAGTTTATTGAATCATACAACAATATAGCATCAGCTTTAGCAAATACGGATAAAATAAAAGCAAAGGAAATGCTAAACAAAACCTTACTACTTGACCCAGCTAATGCATATGCGCTTGAAGCAATGAAATTATTAAAATAAAAAATAACGGCATTTTTAAAACCGTCTCGATTGAAAATCGAGACGGTTTTTTATTTAAAAGGACCTATCTTTGCCGACTAGATTAAACAAAATGTTATCAAAAGAAACACAATTAGCCGTTGAAAAAGGAGAAATGCTTCCACTCATGGAAGAATTTTATACTATTCAGGGCGAAGGATTTCATACGGGAACAGCCGCTTATTTTATTCGGATTGGTGGTTGCGATGTAGGTTGTCATTGGTGTGATGTAAAAGAAAGTTGGAATGCCGAATTGCATCCGCCAACTGAAACGGATATTATTGTTGCCAATGCAAAGAAATATGCTGATACCGTTGTGGTTACCGGTGGTGAGCCTTTGACTTGGGACATGACATTGCTTACCCAAAAGCTAAAAGACAAAAATCTAAAAGTACATATCGAAACTTCTGGAGCTTATCCGGTAACGGGAACTTGGGATTGGTTTTGTCTTTCACCAAAGAAAAATAAATTACCGGTTACCGATGCGTATGCGATTGCTGATGAGTTAAAAATGATTATTTACAACAAGCACGATTTCATTTTTGCCGAAGAACAAGCTGCCAAAGTAAACCCTAATGCTATTCTATTTCTGCAGCCCGAATGGAGTAAAAAAGAGGAAATGACGCCGCTAATTGTCGATTATGTAATGAACAATCCACAATGGAGAGTGTCTTTGCAAACGCATAAATATTTGAACATACCTTAATATAATCATATGAAACTGATTAAGTTGTTTTTGTTTATTCTATTGCCAATTTCCGGATTTTCACAAATAGGAGGTGAAGGTGAAGTCTATTTAAATGGAGATAGAATTGAAGCTAAATTCGGAGGCGGCGGAATGGACAACTTTACAGCATTTATAAAGAGAAATTTCGATTATTCGAAAGTTACAAAAGCAGGAAAGCTTGAAGGAGCGTTTACCGTTGATGAACAAGGAAACGTAACCAAAATAAGAATCACTCAGGTTCTAGATGTCGAATCGGCAACTGAATTTATACGAGTTTTAAAGATGTGCCCAAAATGGGAACCTGCCCAACGCGGCGGAAAACCAATTAGCATTGAAATAAAATACCCTATGGTTTTTAGAGTTAAATAATACGTGACTACCAAATCAAATGAGTTTTCAGCTTTTTATTTAATAAAATAGTCTCGCTAAATAATCAAAGTGTTTGCCTTCTTGAACCAATTCGCATTGCAAACCGTTGGCATATGCGACATTTTGGAAAGTATTATAATCAAGATATAGCCACGGAAACGATTCTTCGGTTTCATTTTTATACGAAATGGTAAAACTCAATTCGCCATAATAACCGTCAGCCGGGACCAAATAACTGCCATCAGCGTCTTCATCAAACATATAAATAATATCAGAACTGTCAATCAGAATTTGTCCATTCGGATTCAAGAGCGATTTTAGTTTCTGAAGATATTTTGAGGTTTCTGAAAGTGTTCCAAAAATTCCTGTTCCATTCATTAATAAAAGAATAGTGTCAAATTTCTCTTCTTCTAAAGCTAATAAATTATGAACTTGAGCATTTTGCAATCCCCGTAATTTACAAGCTTTTATGGCATTCGCCGAAATATCAATAGCTGTAACTTCAAAACCTTTTTTCTGCAAATACAGACTATGAATTCCGGCTCCGCAACCAACATCAAGAACTTTTCCTTTGCAAAGCTGTAAAGCTTTCTTTTCCAATTTAGGCATTTCATTATAACTTCTGAAAAGATAATCCACACTCATTTCATCCGCTTCGGAAATATTGGTTTCAGTCACCAAATCCTCAGGAGAATTATTAGTTTGAAAATCGAGTATGGCTTTGCCGAAAAGATCCTTCATTTATTCTGAATTTATTTTAGAATCTTTTTTATAGATTCTATTTTTATGTTATTTGGTTATTCGGTTATTTGTTCAGATGATTTGAGTAAATTTGTGGCTTGGTATAGCGAATAACCAAATCCACGAATAACCGAATTCACAT
>CALQCV020000055.1 GCA_943329165.2 Candidatus Nitrotoga sp. CP45
ATAAAGTTCTAACGACTTCTATGGCGCATAAAACTCCGGCTACACCATCAAATCGACCGCCATACGGTTGCGAATCTAGGTGTGAACCCATCATTAAAACGGGTAAGTTCGGATTTTTGCCGTCGAGTCTCCCGATAAGGTTTCCAAAATTGTCTATTCGAACAGACATTCCGGCTTCCTTCATCCAGGAAGCGGCGATTTCAAAACCTTGTTTTTCCAATGCTGTATGCGCTGGACGACAGGTTCCTGTTTCGCCGATTTTACCTATTTCAGACATCGCTTCGAAATACTGTTGTAGTCTTTGAGAATTTATCTTCATATTTTTTAGAGTAAAGAGAATAGAACATAGAAAATAGATTTATTTCTAACCTCTATATTCTTTATTCTATTCTCTATTTTCTATTTTCTTTTAATGATCGTTTAACGGGCGAGCTTCTCTTTGCCAGTCTTTCCAATTCACGTATTCGGGAGCGACTCTGTGTTCTTCCATCGTTATACAAGCATCAACCGGGCATACCAATTTACACAAATTACAGCCCACACATTCTTCTTCTTTTACCGTGTAATTGTTATACGGATTCCCTCTTTCGACATTAATCGATTGGTGTGAAGTGTCTTCGCAGGCGATGTAACACAGTCCACAGTGGATGCATTTGTCTTGGTCGATTTTGGCAATATGATGATAGTTGATATCTAAATCTTCCCAATGGGTTATTTTCTCTACTGATTTACCAATGAAATCTGTGGTTTTTTCGAATCCTTTTTCGTCCATCCAATTGTTTAAACCTTCGCACATATCTTCCACAATTCGGAAACCGTGAGTCATGGCTGCGGTACAAACCTGCACTGAAGTTGCGCCTAATAGCATAAACTCAACAGCGTCTTTCCAGGTGCTAACACCGCCAATTCCTGAAACAGGAACTCGCGAAGCAATTGGATCTTGTGCTACGGTGGTCAACATTTTTAAGGCAATTGGCTTTATGGCTGGACCGCAATAACCTCCAAAAACACTTTTCCCAGCTACATACGGATTCGGCACTAAAGTATCCAAATCAATTCCAGTTACACTCTGAATGGTGTTTATTAAACTCAATGCATTTGTTCCGCCTTGAACGGCTGCCTGCGCTGTTGGCACAACCGAATGTACATTTGGCGTAAGCTTTGTAATTACGGGAATTGTGGCTTTTTCCATTACCCATTCGACTACCATTTTGGCAATTTCCGGGTCTTGTCCAACAGCTGCACCCATACCTCTTTCGGTCATTCCGTGAGGGCAACCAAAGTTTAATTCGAATCCCATCGCTCCGGCATCTTCGGCTTTCATGATTAAATCATGCCATGATTTTCGGTCGTTATCAGCCATAAGCGAAACAATCATTGCTCTGTCTGGGAACATTTTTACGACTTCGTAAATTTCCTTTAGATTGATTTCTATTGGTCGGTCGCTAATTAATTCGATGTTGTTGAAACCCATCATTCGTTTTCCGCCATAATCCAAAGAAGAATAACGAGACGAAACGTTCTTTACTTGCGAGCCTAAAGTTTTCCATACGACTCCACCCCAACCTGCTTCAAAAGCACGAACAACATTTATTAATTTATCTGTAGGCGGCGCACTGGCTAACCAAAATGGATTTGGAGATTTGATTCCGAGGAAATCTGTTGATATATCTGCCATAATTTTTTATTTTATTGTTGAGCTTAATTTTTCTTAATTCCTTAATGGTAAAAATTTTAAACCATTAAGAGATTAAGGTTCATTAAGTTTTTAATTGTTGAAGGTTGGTTTTAATTCGGATTCGAGAACATAATCTGGGCTGATGATATATTTTACAATAGCAGCAGCTCCATCTTTTCCTGCCTGAACTGCATCTACGACTTCTTTTCCACCGTTTACGCAATCGCCTCCGGCAAAAACTCCTGCCATTTTAGTTGACGATTTACCATTTACAGCAATTTTTCCGTTGTTGTTTTCAATGTCATTTGCATTGACCAAAGATTGGAAAGGCATTTGCCCTGCTGCTTTGATAACCATGTCAACATCCAATGTAAAGGTTTCTCCCGAAACTATCGGGCTTCTTCTTCCGCTTGCGTCTGGTTCTCCTAGTTTCATTACATCGCAAACTAATTGGGACACTTTTCCATCCTTACCAATAATCTCTTTTGGAGATGCTAGCCATATAATTTTGCAACCGTCTAGTTTGGCAATGTCCAATTCTTTTTGAGTACATGGCATTTCGGCTTGTGTTCTTCGATAAACCAAAGTCACATCGCTTGCGCCTAATCTTTTTGCTTGAGTTGCCGCATCGATAGCGGTCATTCCCATTCCGATTACGGCTACTTTATCGCCGACAGCTATTTTAGAATAATCATTATCCCGTAATTCGTATATGAATTTGATTGCATCTTCCACGCCTTCTAAATGTTCCCCTGGAATATCTAATTGACGTGCTAATCCAACACCAAAAGCCATATAAACAGCATCATAATTTTGTTGCAATTGTTTAAGCGTAATATCTTTTCCGAATTCTTGGTTGTATTTGATTTCGATTCCACCAATAGATGTGATATAATTCACCTCATCTTCGCAGAATTCAGGTGTTACTTTGTAGGCTGCGATTCCGTATGTCATTAATCCACCTCCTTTGGCTTCTTTTTCATAAATGGTCACATCAATTCCTTCTCGGCTTAATGTATGTGCGCAACTCAATCCGGCAGGACCAGCTCCAACAATCGCAACTTTCTTTCCTTTTGAAGGTTTTCTGTCGAATAATTGCCATTTGTTTGCCATGGCTTTTTCCGTTGAATAGCGTTGTAGTCGAGCAATATTAATTGGTTCTTCGTGCATCATATTATATACGCAAGCACCTTCACAAAGTTTTTCAACAGGACATACTTTACTGCATCCCGCACCCATAATATTGGAAGCAAAAATAGTATGTGCTGAACCTTTAAAGTTCTCTGTGGCAATTTGTTTGATGAATTTTGGTACGTTGATGGATGTTGGACACGATTTCATACAGGGCGGATCGTAACAAAACAAGCAGCGATTTGCTTCTACCAAAGCCGCATCCGAAGTTTCAAATGGCGGATGAATATCGGCAAAGTTTTCCTGATATTCGGCTGTGGTTAATCGGTTATTTTTAATACTCATATTTTGGTTGGTTTTTTAATTGTAATTGAAATTTTACCGCAAATTCGCAAATTCCTTTTTTAAAAATTTAATTACTTCAACTATATAATTCGTGAATTTGCGGTCTATTTTTTATAGTGTTGTAATTTCTCCGTAGGTTTCTGGTCTTCTATCTCTATAGAATTGCCATTTACTTCGAATTTGTTCAATTAATTCTAAATCGAATTCGGCTATCAAAAGTTCATCTTTATCTTCGGAAGCGCAGGCAAAAATTTCCCCCAGCGGATTCACAAAATAAGAGGTTCCGTAAAAGCGTCCCAAGTTCCATGGTTTTTCAATTCCGACACGATTAATGCATCCCATAAAATAGCCATTGGCCACAGCATGTGCTGGTTGCTCGAGTTTCCATAAATTTTGGGATTGCCCAACAGTGGTGGCTGATGGATTGTAAACGATTTCGGCACCATTCAAACCTAAACATCTTGCACCATCTGGAAAGTGTCTATCGTAGCAAATGTAAACGCCGACTTTGGCATACTTTGTTTGAAAAACAGGATACCCTAAATTCCCGGGTTTGAAGAAAAATTTCTCCCAAAAACCACCTGTTTGTGGAATATGATTTTTTCGGTATTTCCCCAAATAAGTACCATCTGCATCAATGACTGCTGCGGTGTTGTATAAAACGCCGGCTTGGTCTTTTTCATAAACAGGAACAATGATTACCATGTCATATTTCTTGGCATAGACTTGCATTCTTTCCGTGGTTGGACCCGGCACTGTTTCTGCAGAGGCATACCATGCGCTATCTTGTCCGGGACAGAAATAGGGGGTATTGAATATTTCCTGAAAACACAAAATCTGAACTCCTTGTCTTCCGGCTTCTTCAATGAATGGAATATGCTTTTGCACCATTGCTTCCATGATTTCGGGAATGGTTCCCTCGCCTTCTGTTTTGGCTAAACTCAATTGGATTAAGCCTGATTTTACTATTCGTGACATATTAGTTATTTTACAAGACCTACAAGGTTTGAAAAACCTCGCAGGTCAATCCTGCAAGGTCTCAGAGACCTTGTAGGCTTCCTATTAACAATTATATTTTTCCGTCTACTTTATTTCGTTTCACAAATTGGCCATAGCCTTTTTGCACTTTACATTCGTTATTGTCGATTACAACTTGTCCGCGAAGCAAAACGGTTTTTACTTTTCCTTTTACCTCCCAGCCTTCATAGCCACTATAATCCACATTCATATGATGTGTTTTTGCCGAAAGCGTGTGTTTTTCATTGGCATCAAACAATACAATATCGGCATCGCTACCAATCGCAATCGTTCCTTTTTTAGGGAACATTCCAAAAATTTTTGCCGCGTTGGTTGAAGCTACTTCTACATATTTATTCAACGTGATTCTGCCTTTGTTTACGCCTTCGCTGAAAAGCAATTCCATCCGGTTTTCGATTGCAGGATGACCATTCGGAATTTTGGAGAAGTCATCCTTGCCCATTAGTTTTTGCTCCCACATAAAAGGACAATGATCTGTTGCAACCACATTGACCAAACCTTGATTTAATCCTGCCCAAAGCGTTTCTTGGTCTTTCTTTTCGCGTAATGGTGGACTCATTACCCATTTAGCACCTTCAAAATTTTGCTCATACAAACTTGCATCCAAAATCAAATACTGAATACAGGTTTCTACGAATACATGTTGGTTTCTTCGGGTTGCAAAGCGCACTGCATTCAAAGCGCCTTCGCAGGTCAAGTGAACTATGTATCCTGGACATCCGGTATAGTCGGCCATATCAGCAAAACGACTGCTGGCCTCCGCTTCAGTGACTTCGGGTTGTGATAAATAATGATATAATGGTGCTAGGTTGCCTTCTGATTTATGTTTGGCAATTAAAAAGTCAATCATATCGCCATTGGTAGCATGAACGTTTATCAATCCACCATGCTTCTTTACTTCCTGCATTAGTCCGACCATTTGACGGTCATCAATCATTAAGGCTCCTTTGTAAGCCATGAACGTTTTGAACGATGTGATTCCTTCAACTTCAATAAAATGTTGGATTTCTTTTTTTGTTTCGTCATTGAAATCGGTTACAGCCATATGAAAACTGTAATCACCAACCGCATTATTGTCACTTCTACCTTTCCATTCCTGAAGGGCAGATTGCAGGCTTTTACCTTGTGTCTGTAGAATGAAATCAATCACCGTTGTGGTTCCGCCATAAAGTGCCGCACGCGTTCCCGTTTCATAATTATCGCTAGAATAGGTTCCCATAAACGGCATATCGAGATGCACGTGCGGGTCAATTCCGCCAGGCATTACTAATTTTCCTGAGGCATCTATTACTTCGTCGGCAGTGACGTTTAAGTTTTTACCAATCGCCGAAATCGTTTCGCCTTCGATAAAAATATCCGCTACATAATCATCGGTAGCGGTTATGATTCTTCCATTTATTATTAAAATACTCATTTTATTTTTAGTTCCTGAGTTCCTGAGTGCCTAAGTTCCTGAGTTTATTACTCAGCTACTTAGCAACTCAGTTACTCTGTTTTTTCATTAATAACCAATAAACAAATCCACTCAAGGCAAAGCCAACGAACCATGCATAGCTGTATAATCCGATTAACCAGCTAGGAAACAAGTCTGCTGGAAATACTTTTATTGTTGTAAAAAATCCAGGGACATTCGGTGCAATTCCGATTAATAAAGCGACGATTGCTTTGAAATTAAATCCGTTTGAAAAAGCATAAATTCCTTTAGTATTGTATAAATCGTCAACAATCAAAGTTTGTTTTCGAATGAAATAATAATCGACAATCATGATTCCGCCAACGGGTCCGAGCAAGCTTGAATAGCCCACTAGCCAAGTGAAAATATATCCTGTTGGATCAGCAATTAACTTCCATGGAAATATTAAGATTCCGATAATTCCGGTTATGTAACCGCCTTTTCTGAAATCGATTTTTGACGGAGATAAATTGGCAAAATCATTCGCAGGACTCACAATATTTGCAGCAATATTTGTTGCCAATGTTGAAATCGCTACTGCAATCATCGCAATACTTACCAATAATTTACTATCAAATTTACCGGCTAATACTACAGGATCCCATATCATAGTTCCGAATACAATTGTGGTCGCCGAAGTAACTACAACACCCACAAAAGCAAACAAGGTCATCGATGTTGGCAAACCATAAATCTGTCCTTTTATTTGTGCTTTTTGAGATGTCGCATATCGGGTAAAATCAGGAATGTTTAACGATAACGTTGCCCAAAACCCGACCATTCCGGTTAATGCCGGAAAAAAGAAATGAAAGAAATCAGTAGAATTTGTAAATTTTGATGGTGTGTCTAAAATTGGTCCTAAACCATGAGCCGCACTTAATGCCCAAAACAAAAGGGCTAAAGCCGCAATCGGTAAAAAAATTGCTTTGAAAACCAATAATTTCCGGATGCTGTTTACACCAAGATAAACCACATACATATTCAACAACCAAAACAATATAAAACAAATTGCAGGTCCGGTTTGTAATCCAAAGGAATCGGGAAAAATTTGTGGTAAGGTCTCTATTGACGGAATCCATAAACGCGCCATTTGAAAGATTGCAAAACCGCCAATCCAAGTTTGAATTCCGAACCAACCACAGGCTACAATCGCTCTAAGCAAGGCTGGAATATTGGCACCAACAGTTCCAAAACTTGCTCTGGCAAACACCGGAAATGGGATTCCATATTTGGCTCCGGCGTGACCGTTTAAAATCATCGGTATTAAAACAACGGTATTTCCTAAAAATATTGTTAGTATTGCTTGCCACCAATTCATTCCGCCTTCTATCAATGAACTCGACAGCATATACGTTGGAATACAAAGGCTCATGCTTATCCAAAGCGCGGCATAATTCCACGTAGTCCAAGTTCGTTTTTTAGCCGAAATTGGAGCCAAGTCTTCGCTATATAAAGATGAATTTGTATTCATTGGTTTTAAATTTGGTTGGTTTTTACACTAATGCTTCGTCAGCAATTTTTAAGGCTTCGCTTATAATTGCTAAACCTTCATCTATTTGGTCTTTGGTTACACATAATGGTGGTGCGATAAATATATAGCCCCATCGAACAAACGTGTACATTCCGAGTTCTTTGATTTTGGCTGCTACTTTATTCATTACAATCATTTCATCGGGTTTGGCATTGAATGGCGCCATTGGCTCTTTAGTGTTTCGGTTTTTAACCAATTCCAAACATCCTAACAAACCTGTATTTCTCCAATCTCCGATAGAAGGATGGATTTTTTTTAAGTCTTCAATTCTACTATTGAGGTAAGTTTCAATTGTTCGTGTGTTTTCTATTAATTTATCGTCTTCGTAAATTTTTAAAGTTTCTAATGCCGCAGCACAAGCCACAGGATGAGCAGAATATGTCAAACCCAAAGCCAAAACAACATCGTCGTATTTAGCGGCAATTTTATCAGAAACCATCAAACAACCAAAGGGCAAATAGCCGCAAGTGAGGCCTTTTGCCATACAAATCATATCGGGAATAATGTTGTGATTTTCAAAACCGAACCATTTTCCTGTCCGTCCAAAACCACTCATAACTTCGTCGATTATTAATAATATTCCGTGCTGGTTACAAAGTTCCCGAACGGCTTTTAAATAGCCAACAGGATATTTTAAACAACCCGAAGAACCACTTTCTCCCTCTAACATAATAGCTGCAATATTTCCCGAACCTTCAAAGGCAATCATTCGTTCTAGACTTGCCACACTTTCTTTCAAAAGATTTTCTTCGCCATATTCCCAGCGATACGCAATAGGAATATCTATATGAACAAAATTTGGTGCTTGTTGATTATCTACTGGTAATTTTCGTGGATCACCACTGGCTGACATTGCGCCAATAGATGCTCCGTGATAGGATTGATAACGCGTCAAAATTTTATGCCTTCCAGTGTATAATCGAGCTAATTTTATAGCATTATCAACCGAGGTTGCACCGCATAAAGTAAAGAAGGCTTTATTCAAATCGCCTGGACAGATTTCGGCCAATTTTTTACCTAAATCACCACGGATTTTGGTCACACAACTTGGTGTTACATAGGACACTTGTTGCATTTGCTTGACAACAGCCGCTGTAATTCTTTGGTTGCCGTGACCGATATTTACGTTCATTAGTCCGCTACTGAAATCAATAATTCGATTTCCCTCGTAATCATATAAATATACACCTTCGGCACGTTCTATGGCCAATGGTGCTATGCCCTTTTGTTTGCTCCAAGAAAACATTGTAAAATCGGAATTGTCTTGAAGTATTTTTTGTGATTTCGATGCTGTATCTATATTCATCTTTAACTATTTATTCGATTATTCATAATTTAACTCATCCAATTCACGCCCGCTTCAGCATTCCATTTGATGGTGCTTTTTTTCAATTTTGTCCAAAACTCTATTGAGCTTTTTCCGGTGATGTCACCAACTCCGAATTTACTTTCGTTCCAACCACCAAAACTGAAAGGTTCTCTTGGAACTGGAACTCCAACGTTTACGCCAATCATTCCAGCGCTGGCTTTGTCAATGATGTAACGCGCCATTCCACCGTTTTGAGTAAACACACTTGCTGCATTTCCGTAAGGATTCTTGTTTTCTATCGCTAAAGCTTCGTCAACCGTTTTCGTTCTGATGATAGAAATTACAGGTCCGAAAATTTCTTCTGTAGCAACACTCATTTCCGGCGTGACAAAGTCGATTACGGTTGGGCCAACATAAGTTCCTTTTTCTTTTCCTACCACTTTGGTATTTCTACCATCGACTAATACTTTGGCGCCATCTTTTTCAGCTTGACTGATGTACCTTTCGATTCTTTCTTGAGATTCTTTATTGATAACTGGACCAAGATTAACTCCAGGAATTATCTTTCTGGCTTCGTTACAAATTTTAGCTACAATGTCATCAACATTTCCAACACCAATCATTGCTGAAGCTGCCATACAACGTTGCCCAGCACAACCTGACATAGAAGCCGCCACGTTTTGAGCTGTCATATCCGGAATTGCATCTGGTAAAACCATCAGGTGATTTTTAGCTCCGCCAAGAGATAAGCATCTTTTGTAATTGGATGTAGCGCGTTGGTAAACAATCTTTGCCACTTTAGTCGAGCCAACGAATGATACCGCTTCAATTTTTGGATGATCACAAATAGCATTTACGATAGCTACATCGCCATGAACTATATTGAAAACACCATCAGGCAAACCGGCTTCTTTTAAAAGTTCGGCTAATCTTCCACAACTCAAGGGCACTTTCTCGGAAGGCTTTATGATCATACAATTTCCTAAAGCAATTGCATTTGGAATCGTCCAGTTAGGAACCATTGCCGGAAAGTTAAAAGGGACAATTGAGGCCACAACGCCTAGTGGAACATGTTCCGTTCTACACTCAACGCCACGACTAACTTCTAATAATTCGCCTGTGATTAATTGCGGTAACGACGTAGCAAATTCGGTGAGTTCAATACATTTTTCTATTTCGGCCACAGATTCGCCGTATGTTTTTCCGTTTTCTTCGCTACATAATTCGGCAAGCTCTTTTACGTTTTTTTCAAGTAACGTTTTATATCTAAAAAATACTTGAACTCTTTCCTTAATTGGTGTTTTGCTCCAAGCCGGAAATGCAGCCTGAGCAGCTTTG
>CALQCV020000056.1 GCA_943329165.2 Candidatus Nitrotoga sp. CP45
TCAATTGATTTGCCAAAATTAGAAGCGTTACAGTTATCAAAAGCACCTTCTAAAAACTGGAAAATTCTTTACAGCACCAAAGATTTTGGAGATGCCGGAACAAAAGTTCTTCGTGAAAAAATCAAAAAATTCATAGCCGATAGAAGTTTAAATAAATTCACAGTTTCTTTGGATATTTATACAATGACAGATAATTTTGTAGTAATGCATGGTATGAATGTAGAGGACTTAGCAATTGGGGTTGCATCAATTTTGAAAGACTATAAAGATTATAAAGTGCAACAAAAACCTATAATAATTTCGGCAGAAAATTATACGATAGTTCAAATTAAAAAGAATTTAGCCGAATTTTTAGCTGGAAATCTTCCAGAAACAGCAACACAACCAAATTGGGACGGAACTTTAGAAAGAGCACCAGAGCCAGTTCAGCCAAAACCAGTTGCAAATAATATTCAACAAGGGAAGCCATCTGAAGAAAACCCAAATGAGATTATGAAGGGGAGAAATCAAAATGGAGGAGAACAAAAAGCAGATGGTCTAAATGGAATCGACCAAGAATTTAGTCCGCCACCATCACCAGGAGGAGAAAAATCAGGGAGAAAAGGATAAAAATCATGTTTGAAAAAAGTCCAAAATCATACACCGATTTATTGGGAAAAACCAATAGAATTGTTGAAGGAACTACCATTACTGGCGATATTATTTCACCGGCAGATTTTCGTTTAGACGGACATTTGGTTGGCAATTTTCAATCCAAAGGAAAAATCGTAATCGGTCCCGCGGGCAGTGTAAAAGGCGATATCATTTGTAAAAATGCCGACATCGAGGGAAATTTTGACGGAAAAATACAAGTCCAGGAAATCCTGAATGTGAAATCCAAAGCTCACATTCATGGTGAAGTAATCTGCGGAAAACTATCGGTTGAACCAGGAGCCGAATTCAGCGCGTCATGTATAATGAAACCTCATGTAAAAAATATGATTACCGATGGAAAATCATCGGAAGAAATTACATCCTGACTAATGTTAAATAAGAACAAAAAACCAATGACTGCCTATGCAAGATATTCGAGCATCGGTATTCAAATGTTAGCCATAATTGGATTAGGAACTTTTGCCGGAGTTAAATTAGATGAAACGTATCCGAACAAAAACAATTTATTTACCGTTATTTTTTCGTTATTGTCAGTATTAATCGCAATATTTTATGTTGTCAAAAGAATACTTGACATTGCTAAAGAAGAAAAAGAATGAAAGCATTTTTAAAGACTCAATTTCAGGTAGCGATTCAAAGTTTTTTAATCACTTTGGTTTTGTTTTTTGTACATAACACTTTAATTTCGAATTTTATTCCGAAAGCATTATTGGTTCTTCCTTTATACACAATCTATCTTTTCCATCTTATTGTAACAACGGTCATTATTTTTATAGTAAGTTATAAAAAATCTCAAGGAAATGATAATGTATTCAACCTTTTTATTCTTTTTACCTTAATAAAAATGCTGCTTGTAGTAGTGTTTTTACTTCCAGTTTTCCTATCAGATGTGAAAAATAAAAACTACGATGTGTTTAATTTTTTTATTCCATATTTTGCGTACTTGACGTTTGAAGTTTATTCAATAACTAAAATGCTTAAAAAGCAGAACTAAGCAGAAAAAAACTATATAAAAACAAGAAGCAAATTAAAGCAAAAATATTTTTGACATTTTGTTTTAATCTATGTACATTTGCGCAAAATTTAGAGATAGGGTATAAATAACAATAAAAATGAAATTAAGCAACCTCACAAGAGCCATTTATTCAATAATCTTTATACTTACCTCATTGCTTGGTCATGCTTCCGAATCTAAAGAAGCGCCTGAAAGCGAGAAGTTTGATGCTAAGGAAATGATAATGCATCACGTAAAGGATGCGCATGCCTTTCACCTGTTTGATTGGAATGGAGAGCCTATTTCTTTGGAATTGCCAATTATACTTTATGCTAAAGGTTTGACTACTTTTTCATCCGGAGAATTCCACCATGATGATTCAGGAAAACATGTTGTTGAAAAAAACGGAAACAAATACGTTAAACTTCATGAAAAAATTTACCAGTTAAATGTTGGCGAAACAGAATTAAAGTTAAACGCAGAACACCACCCTGAAAATGCATTTTTACCCTACGACTTTTCCATAACAAGAAATGTTTTTATGATGTGGGTTTCTGTATTGGTACTTTTATTGGTGTTTATTGCTTCTGCAAGAAGATATAAAAACAAGGATTATCAAAAATCACTTGGAATCGCAGGTTTTGTTGAGCCATTGATTTTATTCGTAAGAGACGAGATTGCAAGACCAATGATTGGAGAGAAAAGGTATAAAAAGTACATGCCCTATTTATTGACGGTTTTCTTCTTTATATGGATTAATAATATATTTGGATTAATACCAATCCTTAACGGAGCGAACTTAAGCGGGAATATTGCTTTTACGATGGTGTTGGCAGTATTTACCTTTATCATTACTACATTTAGTGGAAATAAGAATTACTGGAAACATATTTTCTGGATGCCTGGAGTTCCTGTTCCGATGAAAATATTTTTAATGCCGATTGAATTGATTGGAATTTTCACAAAGCCAATTTCATTAATGATTCGATTATTTGCTAACATTACAGCAGGGCACATCATCATTTTGGCATTGATGTCGTTAATTTTCATTTTTAAAAGTATCGCAGTTGCGCCGGTATCAGTAGCTTTTTCGCTATTCATTACTGTAATCGAAATTGTTGTAACAGCAATACAAGCATACATTTTCACAATATTGTCAGCCCTTTATTTCGGAATGGCTACAGAAGAAGAGCATCATTAATTAATTTAAATTTTATATTATGACTATTACTGGAATTGCAGCTATTGGAGCTGGTTTAGCAGCTATTGGAGCTGGTGTTGGTATTGGTAAGATTGGAGGATCAGCTATGGAAGCTATGTCACGTCAACCAGAAATGCACGGAAAAATCCAATCTTCTGCGCTAATCTTAGCGGCTTTCGTTGAGGCGGTAGCTTTGTTTGGTGTTGTTGTTGCGTTATTGCAAGGATAATCCAAAAAGAAAACAAGAGTACAGTAGTAACGATTGGTTGCTACTGTATCTTTTAAATTAATAAAAAAAACACAAAGAAATGGATTTAGTAACACCCGGACTTGGACTAATATTTTGGTCAGTTCTTACTTTTTTATTTTTATTATTTATACTTAGAAAATTTGCCTGGAAACCTATTCTTGATGCCGTAAGCGAGAGAGAAGAAGGAATCAGAAATTCATTGCTTTCTGCTGAAAATGCTAAGAAAGAAATGCAAAATCTAAAATCAGACAATGAGAAATTATTGGCGGATGCAAGGTTAGAGCGTGATGCAATGATGAAGGATGCACGTGAAATTAAAGAAAAAATAATTTCAGATGCTAAAAATGAAGCACAGGTTCAAGGACAAAAAATGATTGAAATGGCTAAGGCTGCAATCAACAGTGAAAAAAATGCAGCAATGGCAGACTTGAAAAATCAAGTTTCTTCTCTATCCATAGAAATTGCAGAAAAAGTATTAAGAAGTGAATTAGCCGACAAAAATTCTCAAACTAAATTGGTTGAGAAAATGTTGGGTGACGTTAAATTAAATTAATCGTTATGTCAAGAGCTGCGATTAGATACGCGAAAGCAATTTTAGAAACTGCGGTTTCAAGTGGGAAAGCCGATCTGGTAAATGAGGACATGAAATCTATCATCATTGTGGTTGACTCGAGTACTGATTTACAAGATTTTTTGGCAAGCCCAATAATTAAGTCAGATTTAAAAATGAATGCGTTGTCAGAAGTTTTTGGATCGGTTCAGGCCGAAACCAAATCACTTTTCAGATTGCTACAAGAAAACAAAAGATTTGAAATAGTATTGGCTATCGCTACACAATACAAAGCTCAATTTGATCAAATGAATGGTGTTGAAGTGGCTAAAGTAACTACAGCTTTTCCTATTACAGCTGAATTAGAAGCTCAGATTTTGGAAAAAGCAGCAACGATTTCAACTAAAAAATTAACCATTCAAAATGCAGTCGATCCTTCAATCATTGGCGGATTTATTTTGAGAATAGGTGACAAACAATATAACGCTTCTGTGTCAAACAGATTGCAGGAATTAAAAAGAGAATTTAGTAACTAGATTACCATTAAAGATATATCAAAATGGCAGAAATCAATCCAGCTGAAATTTCAGCAATATTAAAGAAACAATTATCTGGTTTTGAATCAGGTGCAACATTAGAAGAAGTAGGAACTGTTCTTCAAGTAGGTGATGGTATTGCTCGTGTTTACGGCTTATCAAACGCTCAATACGGTGAGTTAGTTCAATTTGATAACGGATTGGAAGCTATCGTTTTGAACTTGGAGGAAGATAATGTTGGGGTTGTACTTTTAGGTCCATCTACAGGAATTAAAGAAGGATCTACAGTAAAAAGAACACAACGTATCGCTTCTCTAAAAGTTGGTGAAAAAATCGTAGGTCGTGTAGTAAATACCCTGGGAGAGCCAATCGATGGTAAAGGACCAATCGGTGGTGATTTATACGAAATGCCATTGGAAAGAAAAGCTCCTGGAGTTATTTTCCGTCAACCAGTTACCGAGCCGTTGCAAACAGGAATCAAATCTATCGATGCGATGATTCCGGTTGGAAGAGGACAACGTGAACTTGTTATTGGTGACCGTCAAACTGGGAAAACTACAGTTTGTATCGATACCATCTTGAATCAAAAAGAATTTTACGATGCCGGGAAACCAGTATTCTGTATATATGTTGCTATCGGGCAAAAAGCTTCGACAGTGGCTGGAATTGCAAAAACATTAGAAGAAAAAGGAGCTATGGCTTATACTACAATTGTAGCTGCTAACGCTTCTGATCCAGCACCGATGCAGGTTTATGCGCCAATGGCCGGAGCTGCAATCGGAGAATATTTCAGAGATTCAGGTCGTCCTGCTTTGATTATCTATGATGATTTATCAAAACAAGCAGTTGCTTACCGTGAGGTTTCTCTTTTGTTAAGAAGACCACCAGGTCGTGAAGCGTATCCTGGAGACGTATTCTACCTACACTCTCGTTTATTAGAAAGAGCTTGTAAAGTAATTGCGGATGATGATATCGCAAAAAACATGAATGACTTACCAGATACATTGAAAGCAATCGTAAAAGGTGGCGGTTCATTAACAGCTTTGCCAATCATTGAAACACAAGCGGGTGACGTTTCTGCCTATATTCCAACAAACGTAATCTCGATTACTGATGGACAGATTTTCCTTGATGGGGATTTGTTTAACTCGGGAGTTCGTCCAGCAATTAACGTAGGTATTTCGGTATCTCGTGTTGGAGGTAATGCTCAGATTAAATCGATGAAGAAAGTAGCTGGTACCTTAAAATTAGACCAAGCACAATTCCGTGAATTGGAAGCGTTTGCAAAATTTGGTTCTGATTTAGATGCTGTTACTTTAAATGTAATCGAGAAAGGAAGAAGAAACGTTGAAATTTTGAAACAAGCAGTTAACGATCCGTATACAGTTGAAGATCAAGTCGCCATTATCTATGCGGGTTCTATAAACTTGTTAAGAAACGTTCCTGTCAATAAAGTAAAAGAGTTCGAAAGAAGTTATATCGATTACTTAAATGCTAAGCATAGAGATGTTTTAGATGCGCTTAAAGCAGGTAAATTGGATGACACTATTACTGATGTTTTACAAAAAGTAGCTAAAGAACTTTCAGCGAAATATTAATTAAATCAGAAGTCTTAAAGTCAAAAGTCCTAAAGTCAAAAGCTCGACTTTTTAAATACTTTCGACATTACGACTTTATGACATTAGACTAAAATATAATGGCAAACTTAAAGGAAATACGTAATCGGATTAGTTCAGTTTCATCTACGATGCAAATTACTTCGGCGATGAAAATGGTTTCTGCTGCAAAGCTGAAAAAAGCTCAGGATGCTATTACAGCGTTGCGCCCTTATGCCGAAAAATTAACCGAACTTCTGCAGAATGTAAGCGCAACATTAGATAGTGATGCAGGTGGAGTTTACACAACACAGCGTGAAGCAAAAAAAGTTTTAATTGTAGCAATAACTTCGAACAGAGGTTTGGCTGGTGCATTTAATACAAACGTTATCAAGCAGGCAAAAGAAGTAGCAGGCACTTATGCAGGAATGCAGGTTGATATATTTGCTATTGGTAAAAAAGGAAACGATGTTTTGAGAAAAACAAATAGCGTTATTGAGAACAGAAATGAGATATTTGACCAACTAACGTATGATAATGTTGCTGCAATTGCTGATGAGCTGACAAAAAAATTCACTGTAGGAGAATATGATAAAATTGAATTAGTGTACAACCAGTTTAAAAATGCTGCAACACAAATTGTTCAGACAGAACAGTTTTTACCTTTAGCACCAATGGCTTCAGATGTTTCGGCTGCAACGGGTGATTATATCTTTGAACCTTCAAAAGAAGAAATTGTGGTAGCGCTGATTCCAAAAATGCTTAAGACACAATTGTACAAAGCAATCAGGGATTCATTTGCATCAGAACATGGAGCACGTATGACAGCAATGCACAAAGCAACCGACAATGCCACCGAGTTGAGAAACCAATTGAAACTTACTTATAACAAAGCGCGTCAGGCAGCTATAACTAATGAGATTTTAGAGATTGTTGGTGGAGCGGAAGCTTTGAAAGGATAATTATAATTCAAAATATTTTTCAAAAAGAGTCAATTAACGTTGGCTCTTTTTTTTATTAAATTTAAATAAAAATCCATAATGGAAATCAAAGAACTTACTTCGTTAGAAGAAATGTTGCCACAATTTGATTTGATGCATCTGATGTATAAAAAGATGACTCATGAGATGTATAAATCCTTTTTGGAAGTTATGATTCCGAATAATTACTCTCAGGTGGTAGTTTTTGAAAATAACGAATGTATTGGCGTTACGGGAATTTGGTTTCAAACCAAACTTTGGTGTGGAAAAGCCTTGGAAATTGACAATTTTATTGTGCATCCCGAACATCGTTCTAAAGGGATTGGCAACATGATTTGCGATTTTGTTGAGGCCAAAGCTAAAGCATTAGGATGCACCAATATTGTCTTAGATGCGTACACTACAAACTTTCCGGCACAACGATTTTACTACAATCAGGGATTTGGTCCTAAAGGTTTTCATTTTGTCAAAATTTTAGACGAAAACGGCTTAACATAAACCAAAGAATTGGTTACTTTTGTTACAATTCCAAAGTAATAATCAACACCTTGAGTTTATATAAGAATCTTTTCAAACAAACACTTATCTACGGATTAGCGACCGTTATACCTAGGTTAATAAGCTTTGTGCTAAATCCGATTTATGTACTTTATCTGCCCGATAAAAGCAATATGGGTGAAGTATCTGTGATTTTTGCCTATTTGGTTTTCTTTAATGTAGCCTTGTCCTACGGAATGGAAACCTCGTTTTTCAGGTTTTACAATTCGGAAGATAATAAGAAGAATGTCGTTTCCACCTCGACAATTTCATTATTTTGGTCGTCCTTAGGATTCTTGGTGTTAGGATTACTATTCCGAAATAACATAGCAAATTGGTCCGGCATTAAGGTAGAATATATCACTTATACGATTTGGATTTTAACGCTTGATGCTTTGGCCATAATTCCATTTTCAAAACTTCGGGCTGAGCGAAAACCGATAAAGTATGCTGTAATAAAAATTGGAAATGTTTCTATAAGTTTACTATTAACGTTATTTTTTCTTGCCATTTTACCAAAATTAGTAGCCAATAATCCCGATAGCATTTTCAGTATGATTTATGTCAGAGATTATCAGATTGGGTATATTTTTATTTCATTCATAGCGGCTAGCTTAGTTACATTTTTAGTATTAATTCCAAACTACACCAGTATTTCCTGGAACTTTGATAAAGCACTTTGGAAAAAAATGATGACTTACGGACTTCCAATTTTATTCGCAGGAATAGCTTTTGCCATCAACGAACATTTTGATAAAATCCTTTTAGATTGGATGCATATTCCCTTGTCAGAAATTGGAGCGTATGCTGCTTGTTACAAAATCGGAATGTTTATGGTGCTTTTTAGAACGGCTTATACTTTGGGAATAGAACCGTTTTTCTTTAGTCATGCCAGTACTGAAAACGCACAGCAAACCTATGCAACTATCACTAAATATTTTGTGATTTTTGGTTCTTTCATTTGTCTGTTTGTAATAGTGTTTGCCGATTTATGGAAACAAGTTTTAGTGCCGAATGACGCTTATTGGGATGCGATGAAAGTGGTACCGCTCATTGTTTTAGCGAATTTCTTCCTCGGAATTTACACAAATCTTTCTGTTTGGTACAAATTGATAGACAAGACTAGAATTGGCGCTTATATCTCACTAATTGGCGCTGCCATAACATTGATTCTGAATTGGCTTTTAATTCCGACAATGAGTTATTATGGTTCTGCTATTGCAACTATTGCCGCTTATGGAAGTATGATGATTATCTCCTACAAATGGGGACAATATCACTATCCGATTCCATATGATTTTAATAAAATATTCAGTTATTTGGGATTGACAATTTTGTTCTCGGCAATATCATTTTACATCCCGTATTTAAGAGAAAATTATCCTGTGAAAATAGTTTTGTTAGCGCTGTTTTTATACTTCATTTATTTTAGTGAAAAGGAAACTTTACTTCGAATCATAAAAAGAAAAGCAAAATAAAATGACCATAAAAATTATCAATAAATCACAACACGATTTGCCAAATTATGAAACTATTGCTTCAGCAGGAATGGATTTAAGAGCAAATTTATCGGAACCAATTACACTAAAACCTTTAGAAAGAGCTATATTTAAAACAGGACTTTTTATTGAATTGCCAATGGGATTCGAAGCACAAGTTCGACCAAGAAGTGGTTTGGCCGCTAAAAAAGGAATTACCGTTCTCAATTCTCCCGGAACAGTTGATGCCGATTATCGAGGTGAAATAGGTGTGATTTTAGTAAATTTATCCAATGATAATTTTGTCGTAGAAAACGGCGAAAGAATTGCCCAATTAATCATTGCCAAACACGAAAGAGCAGAATGGATTTCCGTTGAAGAGCTTTCTGAAACATCAAGAGGTGAAGGCGGATTTGGAAGCACAGGAGTTAAATAGTAGGCAGTATTCAGTAGCAGTAAGCGGTTTGTCACACTGAACATTTGATAGTAAGAGGAGAAAGTAAAGCTTTCGGAAAGTATCGAAGTGTTATATAAATAAAATAGAAATTAAAGCATAGTGAACTTTGCGTTGTCATCCTGAGCTTGTCGAAGGACTTTGCGAACTTTGCGGTTAAAACAAATTAAAATGAAAATAGTAGTTCCAATGGCGGGTCGTGGTTCACGTCTTCGCCCGCATACATTAACCATCCCAAAACCATTAATTCCTGTGGCGGGAAAACCAATTGTTCACCGATTGGTAGAAGACATTGCCGGAGTTTTGAATCAGGATATCGAAGAAGTGGCGTTTATCATTCATGAAAGTTTTGGTAAAAAAGTAGAGGAAGATCTAATCGCGATTGCTCAAAAAATAGGTGCAAAAGGAACCATCTATTATCAAAATGAAGCACTCGGAACAGGCCATGCGATTATGTGCGCCAAAGATTCCCTTACAGGCCCTGCTGTAATTGCTTATGCAGA
>CALQCV020000057.1 GCA_943329165.2 Candidatus Nitrotoga sp. CP45
AAAGTTCTGAAGAACAAAGAATTGTCATAGAGATTTTGCACATTTTCCCATTGATTGTTGGCTTCAAAATGTTTCAAAGCGGTTCCAACTCCAAAAAATCCGGGCACATTTTGCTTCATTTGACTCCACGCACTCACAAAAGGAATCGCACGCAAATCAGCAAAATTTAATTGTTCTGATGCATTCCTCTTCGAAGGACGACTGCCAATATTGGTTTTAGAATAGTATTTCAATGTGCTCATTTCTTCCAAATACGGAATAAACTTTGGATGTGACTTAAAATTCAGATATTTTTGATATCCTAAATCTGCCAGTTCATCAATTATTGCTTTTTCGGAGATTGAAAGATTATTTTCATCTTTATTAAAAACGGCATTAGCTACTCCGGCGCTCAACAAATTCTCTAAATTATAACGGCAAGAATCTATCGTGCCAAAATTGGAACTAATGGTTTGACCTTGTACTGTAACCTGTATTTCTTGATTTTCTATAGTCGAGCCTAAAGAGGCATAGAACTTATGCGTTTTTCCACCGCCACGCGCTGGTGGTCCGCCTCGACCATCAAAGAAAATAACTTTGATTCCGTATTTTCGGGAAACTTCTGTAATCATTTCTTTGGCTTTAAAAATACTCCAATTGGCCATCAGATAACCACCATCTTTAGTGCCATCTGAAAAACCAAGCATAACGGTTTGCTTATCTTTTCGATGCATAATGTGATTTCGATAGATGGTGTTTTTATACAATTGCTCCATGATTTTATGCGCATTTTGCAAATCATCAACCGATTCAAATAACGGCACAATATCTACGGTTGGGTTTTCCCAATCTAATAAACGGAACATGGCAAAAGTTTCGATGACGTTTAAGGCACTTTCGTTATTACTAATGATGTAACGATTACAACCTCTTTCACCATTTTGTTCCTGTATCTCACGCATTAGCTTTATCGTATCTAAAGTGGAACGCGTGATTTCATTTTCAAAAAAATGATTGCTTAAATCAAAACGAAGTTTTGAAATGAAATCCATTTTATTTTCTTCGGAAAGTGTTTCGAAATTTTCCGGGAAATAAACTTCTTTTTCTCTTTTCAAAAATGCCATAATATCATCAAAAACGATATTATGAATACGACTATTTTGACGAATATCTAGAGCCGCAAAATGAAAACCAAACTCATTTATCTTTTGCAACAACATATTAATTTCGTCTAAATACAACGACTGATGATCATTAATTATGATTTGTTTTACAATATTAAGTTCGTTGTTTAATTCGGCTAAAGAAATGAATAATTCGCCTTGAGAATAAAAAACAGAACGATACAGTTTGTATTCTAAGTTGGCAATAATTTTATCAACCTTGTTGAAAGTCAGCTTTCTTTTCAAGACTCTGATGTCAAAATAATAGCATTTGAGTATTGACGTGCGCAATCGTTTAGCAACTTTCTCTGTAATTTCCGGAGTTACAAAAGGATTACCGTCTCTATCACCGCCCGGCCAAAAGCCCAAATTAATAATGGAGTTTTCAATAGTATTGCCATCAAATATATTTTTCTGCATGTACAGCATCATTTCGCCAATGGTTTGATAGAATACATTTTCAAGATACCAAATAAGGCTCACGGCTTCGTCAAATGGTGTTGGCTTTTCTTTTTTGATGAAAGGTGTTTTACCAAGTTGTGCCAACAATTGTTTGATTACTAACAAATCATTTTGACGAATGGCTTCGGTCAAATCTGTGATGATTGCTAGAACTGAACCCGGATAAAACTGTGTTGGATGTGCTGTTAGAACGGTTCGAACGCCAAAGTTTTCGAGAAAATTAATAAGCTCTTCATGTTTGTCTTTGGCTTCTGATTTCTCTTTGATATCGCGTAACGAACCACGACCTTCTAAGTTATTCACAACCGGAAAAGCAGCATCTTCAATGGCATCAAAAAGTACAATTTGACGTTCAACGTATTGAATAAATCGAAACATCAAATCGATTTTTTCATTTTCGGAAGCCTTATCTAAATATTTATCAGCAAAGAAATCGACTATTTGCTTTGGCGACCAATTCTTTTTAAAACCGGAATCACAAACTTCGGCAAACAAGGGCAGTAATACGCCGGTATTATCAATTGCATCAAACGGCAATGTGATAAAAACGCTGTTGTAAATATGATATTTTGATAAAACATATTGGTTAAAACGCTCAATTTTTGGTAAGGTGTACATGGCTGACAATTTAAATTGAATTATTTAAAAAAAACCTCATTCGCAGAAGAGAATGAGGTTAGAATTATATAACAAAATATTAGTTCTTAATCTAATTCTTGGAAAATGGTGTGCATCAAACGCTTTTTGTCGTTTATACTTTCTTCTAACGACACCATGGTTTCGGTTCTATAAACACCTTCAATATCGTCAATCATATAGATCACATCTTTTGCATGCTTGGTGTCTCTAGCTCTAATTTTACAAAAAATATTAAATTTACCAGTAGTAACAGAAGCCACTGTAATATATGGAATTTCATTTATACGCTCAAGTACAAATTTAGTTTGTGACGTATTATTCAAAAACACACCAATATAAGCTATAAATGCGTAACCTAATTTTTCATAATCCAATGTTAAAGAAGAACCCATAATAATACCTTGGTCTTCCATTTTCTTTACTCTTACATGAACAGTTCCTGCTGAAATCAATAGTTTTTTGGCAATATCTGTGAAAGGAATTCTAGTGTTGTCAATCAACATATCCAAGATTTGGTGGTCTACTTCGTCTAATTTAAACTTACTCATAAAATATATTTTTATTAAATCTAATTTTAAAGTTCAAGTCCAAAAGCAATGCGCTACCTAATTTGTGATCCGTTAACTATTTTAATACTTTTTCCTAAATAAAAGTTAGCTTTCTCCTCTAGAATCGGAAAATTACTTTTTCCGTCAGTATAGGTTTCACCTTTAGCATCAATTTCTACATGACCAAAATAATTATCTAAATTATCAACTTGAGCAACTTCTGCTTCAAAAGTTACTTTTCCATTATTTAGAACTTCTTTGAACTGAGAAGCAAAGTTGATAATTTTTTCGATATTATCATAATTTATTTTGACATTTTTATAAACAAAATCATAAAAACCAACTTTATTTTGCGAAATTTTTAGGTAATTGTCAATTTCGTTGCGAACTATATCGTTTTCGTTTAAAAACTTGAGTCCCGAAGCTAAGGCAATAAATATATATTTTCTGGTAATTTCTCGTTCGTAATCGTTCGAAAAATGTCCAGCTTCAAAAAGAATTGTAGGTACATTTAAGTTTTGAAAAGTATCTCCAACACAATTTAAATTAAACGAATCGTCAAATCGTCCTACTTGATTTGGGATAAACTGTTGCAACGTATTATTCATCGCCACAATAACATTCATGGCCTTTATACGGACTTCATTACTATCTCTGTTTTCATTAAAAGCTGGTGCTAAAAACGAAACGGTAGCGGAATGCCCTGATTCTCCTGCGCCATAAATAGTACGCTGATCATGGAGATTATAGCAGTAATTTGGCTGAAAAGCTTCGAATGTTTTTCGTAATACAATACTTTCAGGTTGTGAAAGATCTTGGGCATCACGGTTTAAATCTATTCCATTCGCATTTTCTCTAGTATATAATTTTGCTCCGTCTGGATTGAGCATTGGCAAAATACAAAAGGTGAAATTGTCTAAAAAAGAATTACTTTCTTTGGTCCTAGAATGTAAAAAATTAATAAAGTCAAAAAGTGCTTTCGTCGTCGTGCTCTCGTTTCCGTGCATTTGTGACCACATCAGAATTTTAGTTTTTCCGATTCCGAATTGCAATTTGTAAATTGGTTCTCCCAAAACAGATTTCCCTACAATTTCAGCTTTATGCTTTAAAATCAAAGGTTCTATATGTTCCAACGTTACGTATCGTCCAAAAACACTTTCTTCTTTACAGTCTTTATGTATCTCTAAATAATTCATTTTTTTAGTTTTAAACTATAAAACTTCTTTCCGGAATTTTTCCGACGACATCTTTATAAAACGGTAAAATACCTTTCATATCTTCTTCATAATTGCCTGTGGCCCATACCGAATTACCAACTTTAACTTCTTTCTTACCATAATCAAAAGCTACCGGAATAATAGGAACGCCTGCTTTTAAAGCTATATAATAAAATCCTGTCCGGAGTTCAGTTACTTTTTTTCGAGTACCTTCGGGCGATAATGCCAAACGAAATGTTTCGTGTTTATTAAATACTTCTGCTGTTGCGTCTACATTATTTCTACCGCCACTTCGGTCTAATGGTGCGCCGCCAACGCTTCTGAAATAATATCCTATCGGAAATACAAATAATTCTTTTTTGCCTACAAAATTTATTTCAACATTCATAATGCCACGAACTAACAAGGCAATAAAAAAATCAACATTCGCCGTATGCGGAATAACTATAACTACACACTTTTTAATAGATTTGTCAAGCGTTCCAATCAATTTCCATCCTAGTAATCGAAAGAAAATAAATTTATAAAGTCTTTTCTTCATACTGTTTATTTTCCGTAAATTTAGTGTTTCTGTATTACTTTTAAGAAAATATTTATTGATGATTCGAAAACTGTTTAGCTATTTGATACCGATTAACGTTTACCGAAAAAACTCTGTGGTAAGTAAATCGCTTGAAGTAACTTGGAACAATGGTGAATTGGTTTTAGATAGTAAGAGTACCAATTATTCGTATGGAAGTTTGCAACGAATTCTCAGAAAAGGATTGAAATATATAGGTTTTGAGCGAATTCGAAATTTTGAAAACATTTTGGTTCTTGGTGTTGCCGGTGGCAGTGTGATTAAAACTTTGGCTAATGAAATCGAATTTAAAGGAAAAATTACTGGTGTTGAAATTGACGCCGGAATTATTGATATAGCCAACAGCTATTTTGAATTGAATAAAATTCCGAATCTTGAAATTGTGATTGATGACGCTTTTGAATATGTTTTGAAAACCAAATTAAAATACGATTTGATTATCATTGATATTTTTGAAGATACGACTATGCCCACTTTTTTATTTCAGGATTTTTTTATCAATCGAATCAATTCCTTGGTGAATATAAACGGTTTTATACTGTTTAATACGATGGTAATTAACAAAATACAGGAGGAACGAAATCAAATATACAAATCAAAATTTGGCGGCGATTATTCACTTCGATTGTATCCAAAAGTAGAAATACACAATGAATTGTTTACAATAAAAAAACTAAAATAATGGGATTTTTAAGAAAATTATTGATTGGAAAAGTTTCTCCAAACCAAAAGCCCAAATTCAATCCTATTGAAAGACGGATTTTAAATATTAGAGCTATTTGGAACAATGATCATCAATTTGATAACGGAATTGAAAAAATTGTAAGATTGTTTCTTTCTTCTTCTCAATTGTTATTTCCTGGTGTTTACATAAAATATTCATCCAATAAAATTGGACACGAATATCAAGATTTAGCACTTGATCTATATGTTTTGGTAAAGGTTTTATTTCCGTTGCTTATTTTGATAAATCATTGGCAATACAATCATTTCATTCTTTATACAATGGTTTATTTGTTATTGGAAACGGTTTTATATATACCAACCTTAATTTTTGCTTCCGATTTATTTACTCGTCCACGCTCCTATAAGCGATCGATGTTAATGTTATTTTTTAATTATATGGAAATAATATTTTCTTTTGCTGTTTTATATACTCATGGTAATAATATGAACAAGCCATTCGGACATTGGTTTGATGCCATTTATTTTAGTATTGTGAGTTCAAACTCAATAGGTTTTGGCGATTATTACCCAATAACAATTTTTGGAAAAATTTTGGTTAGCATTCAAGCTATGTTTTTCTTGTCGTTTGTAGTGTTGTTCTTGAATTTCTTTTCTACGAAATTAAAAAGCAAAGGTTATTTTGACAATGAGGAAATGGAATAATTTTAAAGTAATTTCCTTGCCTTTTCCAAATCTTCAGGCGTATCAATCCCGATGCTTCCCTGATTGGCTTCAACCATTTTAATTCTCTTGCCAAATTCTAAGTAGCGTAGTTGTTCCAATTTTTCGGAAGCTTCGAGCGATTTCATAGGCAAACGATAAAAATCTAACAACGCTTGTTTGCGGAAAGCATAAATTCCGATGTGTTTCATATAACGAACGCCTGCATTAGCATCTCTTGGGTATGGAATTACGGAACGTGAAAAGTACAATGCAAATCCATTTTGATCAGTTACCACTTTTACATTATTCGGATTTTCAATTTCTGATTTGTCTGTTATTTCAAACATCAGCGAAGCCAAATCAACTTTTTGGTCAAAATCATTTCGAAAAACATCTAACAGTTTTGCGAGTGGTTCTTTGTTAATGAATGGTTCATCGCCTTGAACATTCACAACAATATCTACGTCCAAATTCTCTACTGCTTCAGCAATTCGGTCGCTACCGCTTTCGTGCGCTGCGACACTCATGATTGCTTTGCCTCCATTATTGATGATTTCGTCATAAATCAAAATCGAGTCGGTAACAACAAATACATCATCAAATAATCGGGTATTCTTTGCCGATTCATAGGTTCGTTGAATAACTGTTTTTCCACCTAAATCTTGCATTAACTTAGCAGGAAAACGTGTTGAAGCATAACGGGCTGGAATTACGGCGATGATTTTCATTTTGAGTTATTAGATTACTGAGTGGCTAAAGTACAAAGTTTGTTTTTAATGCGCCTAGTGAAAGACATTACAAATATATTTGTATTTTTGATTTGCTAAAACTTTGCGTCATGGATATTAAAATAAACATACTAAACAAAAAATTGGAATTAATCCAATGGCTTTCCACTATTGAAGATGCAACAATTATTGAGAAAATAATGGACTTGGGAAAAAAGGAAAGTAAAGATTGGTGGAATTCAATTTCTGAAAGTGAAAAAGAATCTATCGAAAAAGGATTAAAAGATGCTGACTCTGGAAAACTAAATCCTCACTCAAACGCCAGAAAACTTTATGAAAAATGGCTATAAAATTCTTTGGACTAATCATGCTATAAAAGAATTAGAAGATACAATTACCTATTTAGAAGAAAATTGGACAGATAAAGAACTTCAATATCTAGTTGTAAAAATGGAAGAAACTTTACTATTGATTTCTCATAATCCTTATTTATTTCAAGTTTCAGAAGTTAAAAAAGATATTCGTAGAGTTGTTATTCTAACTTATAACACTTTATATTACAGAGTTAAGAATAATCAAATTGAAATTATTTCATTTTTTTCAAACAGACAAAATCCTAAAAAACGAAAGTTGAAATAGACCAACTGAGCAAAGTATCACGACTTTGAACTAAACAAATAAATAGATTTCCTAGAAGCCAGTATAAATTTTCAGAGCACTTTAAGAAAACATATCTTACAGTTTATAAGAACTGTAAGGAGTGAAAATCTCACTCTATAAAACTTTCATCTTTAAACCCAATCAAATACAATTTATCTTTGGCACGTGTTACCGCTGTATAAAGCCAGCGGATATAATCTAAATCAACACCATTGGGCAAATAAGGTTGCTCAATAAAAACAGTATTCCATTGTCCGCCTTGCGATTTGTGACACGTAATTGCATAAGAGAATTTTACCTGAAGCGCATTAAAATATTCGTTGCTTTTTACTTTGAGAAATTTTCGGTATTGTGGTTCACCTTCGTAATCTTTCATCACTTCTTGATACAAACGATTGCTTTCATCAAATGTCAACGATGGCGATTCACTTGTAATGGTATCTAATAACAAAACCGTTTCAAAAGGCTTTTGATCAGGATAATCGACCATTCTGATTTTAACTTTGGCAAATTTGAAATCGTATAAATCCTTGAAACTAAAAATTTCTAATACTTCTACGATATCGCCATTTGCAATAAATCCGGCTTCATCGGTTTCTTTTAACCAAAAATAATTGTTCTTAACGACCATCAAATAATCACCAACCGACAAATCGCTTTCTTTATCCAGAATTCTTGTCCGGATTTGCTGATTGTACTGATTCGCTCTTTTGTTGGAACGTACAATAAAACATGTGTCTTCAATACTGTAATTGCTGTAAGCACTTTGAATGGCATCCTGAATATCGAAGCCATCGGTCAAACGAACAATATCTTTGAAACCTTTTAAGTTGAATTTGAAATCATCAAGGAAACTGCTTTTCATTAGTTCTCTCAATTCGGTTGCGTTATATAAAATCCCGGACTTTTCTTCCTGCCGCATGACTTCATCCAACTCGATTGAAAAAATTTCTTTGTTGTAATTCAATGCTAATTTTTCGGTATCCAAAGCAGGACTGACATCCAATTGTACCGGTGGTAATTGGGCTGTATCCCCAAGCAAAATCATTTTGCAATTCTGTCCATTGTACACATAAGAAATCAAATCATCAAGTAACGAACCGTTTTCATACAATTTGGATTCGGTATTTACATCTGAAATCATAGACGATTCATCTACTATAAATATGGTGTTTTTGTGTTTGTTAGTTTGCATCGTAAACGAAACGCCACCTGATTTTCCTTTCTTCGGAAAGTAGATTTTCTTATGAATTGTAAACGCAGGTTTGTTAGAATAATTCGCTATGACTTTGGCTGCTCTTCCGGTCGGTGCCAATAGTACATACTTCTTATTAATTGAAACAAGATTGTTAACTATCGTAGAAATTACGGTTGTTTTTCCCGTTCCGGCAAAGCCTTTTAATACAAATATTTCGTTGGGATTTGAATTGGTGAGAAATTCAGCAATCTTTTGAAAAAAAATATCCTGTTTTACTGTCGGTTGAAACGGAAACTGTTTTTGTAACACACTGTAAAACTGGCTGGAAGTCATTTGGATTTATGCTGGAAATTGGATTTCAAATATAGTGATAAAGAAGAAAGAAGAAAGATAATAGAAGATAGACTTTTAACTTTGAAAGATATTACTTCAAATGCAACAAGAATTAATTATCAATTATCATTTATCAATTGTCAATTGTTTCGTAAGTTTGCCATCCGCACTAATTCAAAAAACTATGTGGCAAAACAGTAGTGTTGTCGATAAAATATATCAAAAACTGGCAATTCAGGTTTCCTTGAATGGTTTGTCTTTTGCTACGTTTGATACACTTACAAACAAAGCAACACAGTTACAAAAAGTTGTTTTGGGCAAAGTTAATCTCACTACCAAAATAGAAGATTTGTTTGCAGAAGCTTTTCAGAATAACCCAGAACTTAAAGCCAGTTATGATGAAGTTATAATTATTCACAGTAATAATCTTTCGACTTTCGTTCCAATAGCTTTATTTGACGAAGATTATTTAGGCAGTTATTTACAATTCAACACCAAAGTTTTTGAAACCGATTTCTTTGCTTATGATGAATTAGGCAATTACGAAATGAACAATGTGTATATTCCCTATGTGAATCTAAACAATTATTTCATTGACCAATTTGGTACTTTTGATTACAAACACGCCAATACTATTTTGGTAAAAAAATTATTGGATATTTCCAAAAATAATGAAGAATCTAAAATGTTTGTTCATGTGAATGATACTCATTTTGAAATTGTGGTTATTAAAAATCAGAAGCTACAACTTTATAATACTTTTGAATATAAGACTCCAGAAGATTTTATTTACTATATATTGTTTACGGCCGAGCAATTA
>CALQCV020000058.1 GCA_943329165.2 Candidatus Nitrotoga sp. CP45
CATCTTTCCATTGATAGTTAAATCCAATATCTGTAGCAACTCCGTTTAAACCACCAAAAACAGATTTAGTGTAATCATCAAAATTTGAAAAGCTATCTGCAAGATTTCCCGAATAGGCAATATTTAAAGTGGCTGGTTGATTGGGTTTGGTTGTTAAAAAAATACCATTTGGATCTTGCGTTATAGTTGCATTTAAATTACTCAAACCAAAATTAGAATACGAAACAGGGAATAAAAATTTTAGTGTTATACCAGCGTCAAATTTATGTTTGTCGTTTTCATGAATTTTTCTGGCTACAGAAAATCCAACTTCTCCATAAGAGATTCCAGATAATCTTTGATTTCCGGTTTGGTTTAATAAAGTGTTACTGAGGGTTAGATTATTGTTGACAATGGCATTTCCTAATGAGGTATCTACATCAACTACATCAAACTTTATATTGGCTTTTGTAGTAACGCCAAATCCCCATTTTCCCAATTTCATAGCAAAACTTGGACCTAGTATTTGTCCATCGATTCGCAAATTTGCCGATTCAGTTCCAGTAAAAATTAAGTCTTCTAAATTGGTATTAGAAGCTAAATCATTGAAACCAACTTTGTTATTTGAAACATCAAAACTAAGACCGTAGAAGTTAATTTCAAATTTTTTAGAAAGATTAGAAAATTCAGCGGGATTAATGGTTCCATTTAAAATTCCAACACGATTGGAAGTGCTAATTCCAGAAAAATGGTCTTGTCCAAATGCACCAAAACCAACTAGCAAGACGAAAGGTAAAATTATTTTTTTCATTGCAGGGATTTAATTAGGTTTAAAAATTTTAAGCAAATATATAATTTTAACATAAAGAAGCTTGTACTTGTATCAAAAAAAGTTCTGAAATTTCTGCCTTATATAAGTTTCCAGATGACTTCATTTGGAATATTTGCTACTATTTCAAGAGTTTCCTTAGAAACTGGATGGATAAAAATAAGCTTGCGGGCATGAAGATGAATTCCGCCATCAGGATTGCTGCGGTCAAAGCCATATTTTAAATCGCCTTTTATTGGGCAACCAATGGCAGCCAATTGTGCTCTAATTTGATGATGTCTTCCCGTATGCAGATTAATTTCAAGCACAAAATAATTATCAAGAGTTTTAATTATTTTATAATCCAAACTTGCTTTTTTGCTTTCAGGAACTTCTTTTATATGTGCTTTTGAAGTATTGTTTTTTTCATTTCTTTTCAGATAATGCACCAAATTATCTTCGTCTTTTGGTGGTTTATTTTTGACAACAGCCCAATAGGTTTTTTGTGTTTCCCGATTGGCAAATAATTCGTTTAATCGTGTCAATGCTTTAGAAGTTCTCGCAAAAACGACGATACCCGTTGTTGGTCTATCCAATCTATGAACTACGCCAAGAAATACTTCTCCTGGTTTGTTGTATTTATCTTTGATGTATTCTTTAGCCACTTCCGACAAAGGCTTGTCTCCGGTTTTGTCACCTTGCACAATATCCCCAACACGTTTGTTTACCACAATGATATGATTGTCTTCGTGAAGAATTTGGAGATTGTCTTTATTTGAGACTGTCTTAGACATTTTAGATT
Organism: Candidatus Nitrotoga sp. CP45; assembly: GCA_943329165.2. GTDB lineage: Bacteria > Bacteroidota > Bacteroidia > Flavobacteriales > Flavobacteriaceae > Flavobacterium. The sequence continues at coordinate 1,590 of CALQCV020000058.1, forward strand.
GTTAGATTTTTAGATTAGAACGAAATCTTGAAATCATTTTAATAATTTCACTAATTTCAATAAGTAATTTATCTAATTCATCATTTTTGATAAAACCCAAATCCAAAGCGATTAACAGTTGGGTTTCTATTTCATAGGCTGAGCCAATAGCAATTTCTAAAAATCTTGCAAAATCCTTATTTGAATTTCTTGAGGATCCTTCAGCTATGTTTGAAGGAATTGAGACGGATGCTCTCCGTAATTGATTAGTTAAACCAAATTTTTCATCACAAGGGAACTTTGAAGTTATTGCATATATCTGGGAACAAAATAATCTGCTCCTTTTCCAAATTTCCAATTCTTTAAACTGATGCATATGTAAAATCTAAGTTTATCTAAGTTGTCTAAATAGTCTAAAAATCTAAGTTGTCTAATTTAATACTGCTCGTTTTTATTCGGAAAATCTTGCGATTTCACATCAGCAACATAATTCCCGATAGCTTTAGTCATTTGTTCGTATAGATCTAAGTAGCGTCTTAAAAACCGCGGACTGAATTCATTGTTCATCCCCAACATATCATGAATAACCAATACTTGTCCGTCAACGCCACCTCCGGCTCCAATCCCGATTACAGGTATAGAAATTGTCTTGGCCACTTTTTCGGCTAAAGAAGCTGGAATTTTTTCTAAAACCAAGGCAAAACAGCCTAATTTTTCCAGCAATTTAGCATCTTCTACTAGTTGCTCCGCTTCGGTTTCTTCTTTAGCACGAACAGTATACGTTCCAAATTTGTAGATAGATTGCGGTGTCAAACCCAAATGTCCCATAACTGGAATTCCGGCGTTAAGAATGCGTTTAATACTTTCTTTTATTTCACTTCCGCCTTCCAGTTTAACAGCATGTCCGCCGCTTTCTTTCATTATTCTGATTGCCGAACGTAAGGCTTCTTTTGGATCCGATTGGTAACTTCCAAAAGGTAAATCAACCACAACTAAAGCACGTTCAATAGCGCGAACAACACCAGATGCATGGTAAATCATTTGGTCCAAAGTAATTGGCAAAGTCGTTTCGTGTCCCGCCATAACATTACTGGCAGAATCGCCTACCAAAATCACATCGACACCAGCAGTATCAACAATTTTTGCCATCGAAAAATCATATGCAGTAAGCATCGATATTTTTTCGCCATTGGCTTTCATATCAAATAATGACTTTGTGGTTATTCTTTTGTAATCTTTTTTTGCTGTTGACATAGTTGTTCGTTTTGAAATACAAAAGTATTAAATCTATTTTTGATGCAACAAAAGTAAGGCTGTTAATCTGAAATTATACTACTTTTGCCTATTCGTAGTTTCGAATTACCAAATAACCGAATTAACTAAATACAATGCCCAAAATATTAATCATTGAAGACGAAGTTTCTATCCGTAGGGTATTGACTAGAATACTTTTAGAAGAAAGCGATACGTATATTGTAGAAGAAGCTGAAGACGGAAAACTTGGTTTTGAAAAAATTAAGAACGAAGATTACGATTTGGTGTTATGCGACATCAAAATGCCAAAAATGAATGGCGAAGAATTGCTTGAAGCGGTAAAAAAAATCAAGCCCGAAATTCCAATGGTGATGATTTCCGGACACGGTGATTTAGAAACCGCGGTGAATACGATGCGTCTTGGTGCGTTTGATTATATTTCAAAACCACCTGATTTGAATCGATTATTAAATACGGTTCGAAATGCTTTAGACAAAAAGCAATTGGTGGTTGAAAATAAAATTTTGAAGAAAAAAGTTTCCAAAAACTACGAAATCATTGGCGAAAGCGAACCCATCAATCAAATCAAACTGATGATTGAAAAAGTGGCGTTAACTGATGCCAGAGTATTGATTACAGGACCAAACGGAACCGGAAAAGAATTAGTAGCACATCAATTACACGAAAAAAGCGAAAGAGCGGAAGCGCCAATGATTGAAGTGAATTGCGCTGCGATTCCATCGGAACTTATAGAAAGTGAATTGTTCGGGCACGTAAAAGGTGCGTTTACGTCAGCCGTAAAAGACAGAGCAGGAAAATTTGAAGCTGCCGACGGCGGAACCATTTTCCTTGATGAAATTGGTGATATGAGTCTCTCGGCGCAAGCCAAAGTGTTACGTGCTTTGCAGGAAAGTTTGATACAAAGAGTTGGTGCTGATAAAGACATCAAAATTAATGTGCGAGTCGTTGCTGCAACTAATAAAGATTTGAAAAAAGAAATATCTGAAGGAAGATTTAGGGAAGATTTGTATCATCGTTTGGCGGTAATTTTAATCAAAGTCCCATCTTTAAACGATAGACGAAGTGATATTCCGTTGTTGATTGAACATTTTGCTACTAAAATAGCTGAAGAACAAGGAAACTCTGCAAAATCGTTCTCTAAACAAGCCATTAAATTATTACAGGAATACGATTGGACTGGAAACATCCGGGAACTTCGAAATGTAGTCGAACGTTTAATAATTCTTGGCGGAATTGAGATTTCTGAAAATGACGTAAAACTATTTGCTTCGAAATAAAGAGATAAGGGAATAGGGATAAAGCATAAGTCTAATCCCTTATCCCTTTTAACTGATCCCTCAACTATGAATCTAAAAAAAATAAATCCAAACCTCCAAAAGGCACTCATTGAAAACGGTCTGACCGAAGCCAATGAAATGCAACAGGAAACGTTTTCAACTATTAAAAGTGGGGCAGATGCCGTAATTCAATCAGCTGGTGGAACCGGAAAAACTACCACTATCGTTTTAAACGTGATTCAGAAATTAGAAAAAACTCTAGACGAAAGTACCAGAGCTTTAATTATTGTTGAAAACAAAGAAAAAGTGCTAGAAATGGAAGAACTTTTTTTAAAATATGGCACGTATACCGATTTGAGTATTTTGGGAGTTCATGATAAAGGTGATATCGATTACGATAAAAATGTGGTTTCTATGGGGTTGGATATTTTAATTGGAACGCCCAATAAAATCAATGCTATGTTTTCATCAGCAGGATTTAATAGCAATACCATTAAGCTACTGATTGTTGATGATGCCGAAGTGTTATTCAGAAGCAGAATGGATGCTATAGTGCTTCGTTTGTCTAATAGTATTGAAAAAACGCAGCGTTTATTCTTTTGCTCACAAATAACTGAAAGAGTGGAATCGCTTGCAGATAAAATAATGATTGAACCGCTTTTCTTCGAGATGGAAGAAAAGTAAAAACGAAATTGTTTAATATTGTTAAGAATAAAATAATTGTTTAAATCATGAAGCTAAAAATCGGATTCCTATTGCTTTTTTTAATACAAATTAAATCTTGGTCGCAAGATTATCGTTATACCAATGACTTGTTTTCATCATCTACACCGATCACAAATGTTGTTTATGGTTCTGCTCCAGCATTAAATGGCCCTTTTTACAGTAATGAGGCTAGTACTACTCCGCAAAATTTGATTATGGATATTTTTAAACCAACGGGTGATACCTTCACACTTAGACCTGCAATTATTTTTGCACATTCCGGAGGTTTTTTTTCTGGGAATAGAAATGTGAATGACATGATGGCCTTTTGTGATCTTTTAGCCAAAAAAGGGTATGTTACTGCAACAATAGATTATCGTCTAGGATTTTCTATTATAGATAATGCGCCAATGCGTGGTACAAGAGCTGTATATCGTGGTTTGCAAGATGGTAGAGCCGCAATACGCTACATGAGAGCCAACGCAGCCTTATATGGTGTTGATCCTAACAAAATTTACTTTATTGGTAGCAGTGCGGGTAGTTTTATAGCGCTTCATTCTATTTATTTAGATACAGCGGCAGAAAAGCCAACATTTGCAGGGACTACAACTTATAACATAACAGCTTCCGCTCCAGATTTAGGTCCTTTAGATATTGGGAATAATCTTTTATATAGTGGAAAGCCAGATGCAATAGTTTCACTTTGGGGTGCTGTTCAGAGTACAAATTTAATAACCTCTGATAACACCACGCCAATTTTATTAGTTCATGGTGAAGCTGATACTGTAGTGCCATTTAATACAGGAAGTCCTTTTGGTTTTTCTTCATTGCCACAAGCTGATGGAAGCAATCCTATAAATACCAAATTAAATGCTTTAGGTTTTACTGATAAAGAAACTTATTTTGTTCCTGGACAGGGTCATGAACTATATGGAACTACTAATGGAACATGGAGCAATGGAACAGGAGGAAACACTTATTGGCCAATTGTTTTTAATAAAATTGTTCAATTTTTATGGAAACAACATAAACCTTTAGCAGATTATTCCTGGAATTCTAGTAACCTTTCGGTTACTTATACTGATACCAGTTTAGGAGGATTAGCTTGGTGGTGGGATTTTGGTGATGGTAATTTTAGTAATCTACAAAACCCAACACATGTTTATGCTGCCGACGGTAGTTACCAAGTAAAATTGTACGTAGAAAACAATATAAAAAGTTGGGATCAAATAACAAAAACAGTTACCGTTTCTAACTTATCTAATGCCCAGCATTCAAAGGAATATTTTTCAATTTCACCAAATCCTACTTCGAATAGCGTTTTTGTTCATTGGGAAAATTATGATAATAATATAAAATATCAATTATGTGATGTCTCAGGAAAAGTAATCGCAAGTAGCAATTTGACAAATAATACAAATGAAATTTCTTTAGTTGATTTTTCTGGTGGAATGTATTTTTTAAAAATAACTACTGATAATATTAATCAAACTATAAAAATTATAAAAAAATAACTTGCATGGGCTTAATAAAAATATTTTCAGGAGAAGAAATTCTAGCAGTTACCTTAAAAGAAAGATTGGAAGAATCTGATATTAACGTTGTGATTAGGAATAACAACCAAGCCAATGTTCTGCCAAGTATACAAACGGCAAAAGCTGTTGAGCTATTCATTCAGGAAATCGATTATGGTAAAGCAAATCCTGTAATAGAAGAGTTTAGGTTAAGTATTTAGAATAAAAAAAATAATCAGAATATTGCCTTTTTTTCTTTTCGTATTTGTTCTTGATCGTCTTATGTTTTTACTGGGCAGAATGGATGCTACATGGGAATACGAAAAAGGAATTAATATGGGAGATTCCGTTACATTTGATGATATTTATATCCTTAATAATTTTGAAATTCAAATTCAGAAATCGGGAAAATTAAATGAGTGTTATCTTTTAGGATGTTATTTTGGCAATTTATATTTGCTAGACAAACAAACATTAAAATATACAAAATATTTTAAATTGGAAGAAGCTTCTTTTCTGAATTAACGATTTAAAAATATTTAAATAACTAACCACTTTCCTAAAATATACTGTTGATTAAATAATAGCTAACGAGTATTTTAAGTGCTTTCAAATTGTCACAGTTTCAAATTGCATCATTTCTAAATTAGTCTATCTTTGCCGCTTCAAAAATGATATATGATTACTGTAAATGACATAGCCGTAGAATTTGGTGGCACCGCCCTTTTTAGCGAGGTAACTTTCGCCATCAATGAAACAGATAAAATTGCCCTAATGGGTAAAAATGGCGCCGGAAAATCGACACTTTTAAAGATTGTTGCCGGTGAGAATAAGCCTTCTCGTGGCGCAATTTCAGCACCAAAAGAAGCAGTGATAGCCTATTTGCCTCAGCATTTACTAGCAGCAGACAATTGTACCGTAATGGAAGAAGCATCAAAAGCTTTTGCTGAAGTTTTTAAAATGCGTGATGAAATTGATGAAATAAATGAGCAGTTGACTATTCGAACTGATTATGAAAGCGATGAGTACATGAAGCTGATTGAAAGAGTTTCTGATTTAAGTGAAAAATTCTATGCTATTGAAGAGGTAAATTACGAGGCTGAGGTTGAAAAAGTTTTAAAAGGATTGGGATTTGAAAGAGACCATTTTAATCGCCCGACTTCTGAATTTTCCGGTGGTTGGAGAATGCGAATAGAGTTGGCTAAAATTCTGTTGAAGCAACCCGATTTGATTTTGCTTGATGAACCGACTAATCACTTGGATATGGATAGTATACAGTGGTTGGAGGATTTCCTAATTAATCAGGCTAAAGCCGTAATGGTAATTTCGCACGACAGAGCGTTTGTTGATAATATTACCAATCGCACTATTGAAGTAACAATGGGTAGAATCTATGATTATAAAGCCAAATATTCACATTATCTTGAATTGAGAAAAGACAGAAGAGTTCATCAGCAAAAAGCGTATGACGAACAACAAAAAATGATTGCCGATAATCAAGCTTTTATTGATCGTTTTCGTGGGACTTTTTCAAAAACTGATGCTGTTCAATCGCGTGTTAGAATGTTAGAAAAAATTGTCCCTATTGAAGTGGATGAAATAGATAATTCAGCATTAAAATTGAAATTTCCTCCTTCCGTTCGTTCTGGGCAATATCCTGTAATTGTTCGTGATTTAGAAAAATCGTATGGAAATCATTTGATTTTTAAAGATGCCAATATGGTCATTGAGCGTGGTCAAAAAGTGGCGTTCGTTGGTAAAAACGGAGACGGTAAATCGACGATGATTAAAGCCATCATGAAAGAAATTGAAATCAATAGCGGAAACGTTGAGGTTGGGCATAATTCGCAGATTGGTTATTTTGCTCAAAATCAGGCTTCGCTGCTAGACGAGAATGCGACGATTTTTGAAACGATTGATAACATTGCCGTTGGTGATGTTAGAACTCAAATAAAAAATATTTTGGGAGCATTTATGTTTCATGGCGATGATATTCAGAAAAAAGTAAAAGTACTTTCAGGTGGAGAAAAAACACGTTTGGCCATGATAAAACTATTGCTTGAACCGGTTAATGTATTGATACTGGATGAGCCTTCTAACCATTTGGACATGAAAACCAAAGACATTATTAAAGAAGCTTTAAAAGATTTTGACGGCACGCTGATTTTGGTTTCTCACGACAGGGATTTCCTTGACGGCTTAGCTACTATAGTTTTCGAATTTGGGAATAAAAGAGTAAAAGAACATTTCGAGGATATCAAAGGATTCCTTGCCCATAAGAAAATGGAAAGTTTACGAGAGATTGAGAAATAAAACTTATTTATCTATAACTAATTTATAAATAGTAGTTTCTAAAACTTCACTATCATTATCTTCACAAAGCAGCAATTCTATTTGAGTTGCTGTTTTTTTGTATAGTGTCAATCCTTCAAATTTATGCTTGTTACTAATTTGAATTGAACTTTTGAGTTTCATTGTTTTCAAATCTATCGTTCCAATGATGCTACCTAATACTTCGCCATCGTCATAAGTTGAGGTTGTATCTTCTGCGGAAGCTAGAAAGTAGATTTTATCTTCTATTAAAATAGCATCCGTAAAAGTGGATGATACATTATTTATTTTGGGTAAATCAAAAGGTACAAATTTAAATACCCGATTTTCAATATCTTCATTAGAATAGATGATTCCATTTTTACTATTCATACCATTACCTCTTTGAAATAAGTACATGATATTATTTTGCTGAATTAAACCTTCAATATTTAATTCTTCATCCTTTATTTCAAGTTGTGTTTTTATATCCTGAAAAATAATACTTAAATCTTTTTCGCTATGTTTTTTTGATGTTAGTTTATATCTTACAACTTTATTTCGATTTTCGGTAGAACCTGACCCTAAAATATATAATTTGTTTTCCAAAAATGAAATCGACTCAAAATCGGGTTTGTCTTTTTTAGGAATGTTCTCCTTAGGATAATCAACAAGTGGAATTTTGTTCAGTTTTTCGTTAGGAATATTGTACTCGTAGAGATAAGTACTATTATCCGAAATTACATAAAGCAAATCATTATGATAGAGAATACCTGATGCGGAACTTATGCCAATGATTTTAAAAAGTACGCTGAGTTGAAATTTTTCCATAACTATACAAATATAAAAACTTAGGTTATTAAACGCATAAATCCAGATTAATTTAAAGTAGTTAATAAAATAGAATTGTCAAATATTCAAACTGAG
>CALQCV020000059.1 GCA_943329165.2 Candidatus Nitrotoga sp. CP45
AAAAAAGTAGAGGAAGATCTAATCGCGATTGCTCAAAAAATAGGTGCAAAAGGAACCATCTATTATCAAAATGAAGCACTCGGAACAGGCCATGCGATTATGTGCGCCAAAGATTCCCTTACAGGCCCTGCTGTAATTGCTTATGCAGATACGTTGATTCGTGCCGATTTTGATTTAGATAAAACTGCCGACAGCGTTATTTGGGTAAAACAAGTGGATCATCCGGAATCTTTTGGCGTAATCAATCTAAATGAAGCCGGGGAAATTGTTGAATTGGTAGAAAAACCGGCGGCGTTTGTTTCAGACTTAGCAGTAATCGGAATATACTATTTCAAAGATGTTGCGGTTTTAAGAGATGAGCTTCAGTCTGTTTTGGATAATAATATAATCCACGGTGGCGAATACCAAATTAATGACGGAATTAAGCAAATGATGGCAAAGGGCATGAAATTTGTTCCGGGGCAGGTCGACGAATGGATGGACTGCGGAAATAAGGACGTGACAGTTGAAACAAATTCCAGAATGTTAGGGTTTTTACACAACGACGGTGCGCATTTGGTAGATTATGATGTGAAATTAGAAAATTCGACTATCATTCCGCCGTGTTATATTGGTAAAAATGTAGTTTTAATCGATGCAGTTGTTGGCCCAAACGTATCACTAGGCGACGGCACGCATATTTTTAATAGCACTATCAAAAATAGTTTGGTACAAACGCATTCTCATATTAAAAATGCTCATTTGGATAATGCGATGATTGGAAACCATGTTAGTTTTGACGGTGATTTTACCAGCATTAGTATTGGAGATTACTCGGTTTTAGAATAAAAGAAACTGAAACGAAGTTCACGGAACTCCAATAAAAAATAAATTTTGGTGAAATAAATAAATTTAGCTTAAAATGAAAAAAATTCAAATGTATTGTCTATTACTTTTTGGAATGCTTTGCCTTCCAAATATCACTTTGGCTCAGGACGAACCAACGAATGATGTTGTGACAATAGATAATGGATTTGAAGATTTATTCTATGAGGCAATCCAACAAAAAAGTATCGAAAACTATGACAAGGCAATTGAAGCTTTGGAAAAAGGGAAACTTATTGAACCTGAAAATCCGGTGGTTTATTTCGAATTAGGGAAGAATTACTTAGCGCAAAAAAAGTATAATGAAGCCTATGAAAACTTTGAAAAAGCTGTAAAAATTGATCCGGAAAACCGTTGGGCTTGGGTTGGAATGTACGATGTTTGTTATGCCGTACGAGATTACGATAAGGCGATTCCGATAGTTGAAAAATTGGCAACATTCAAGGAAGATTATAAAGAAGACCTGGCTTCTTTGTATATGAATACACAGCAATTTGACAAAGCATTGGATTTGATAAATGAATTGAATGCAAAATTTGGAAAATCTGATAAACGCGAATTATATAAAGCAGATATTCTAAAAGATGCCAAATACCAATCGGCTGAAAAGTTCAATTTGTTGGACCAAATCAAGAAATTTCCAAAAGAAGAATCCAATTATATCGCTTTGATTTATATTTATTCACAGAGTAATCAGGAAGAAAAAGCATTAGAAATTGCGCAGAAATTAGAAAAAGAAATACCAACTTCCGATTGGGCGCAAGTGAGTTTGTTTAAGTTTCATTTGAATACTAATGATGGGGATGATGCCGTGAAAGCCATGAATATTGTATTTTCAAGCAAAAAAATAGATGCGAAAATTAAACACAGAATGCTCAATGAGTTTCTTATTTTCACCAAAAACAATTCAAAATACGAACCCGATTTAGACAAAGCCATTTCTTATTTTGATAATGATAAGGAAGTAAGAGTTGCCAAAGAAATAGGTAATTTTTATTATTCTAAAGCTAATTTTGGGAAAGCCATCAAGTATTTAAATATGCATTTAATAAGTGCTCAAGACGACGTTGAAACGCAGCTAGTACTGCTACAGGCTTACACAGAAAATCAGCAGTTTAATGATTTGGCAAAAAGAGCAGATGACTTGACACAACTTTTCCCAACACAACCTCAGTTTTATTATTATGCGGGTCTTGCTAATAATCAACTCAAAAACTTTAAAAAAGCAGCAACCATCTTAGATTCCGGTTTAGATTTTGTTGTTGACGACGCGTCTTTAGAAATCAATTTTAATATTCAATTGGGAGAGGCTTATAGCGGTTTAGCAGATACAAATAAGAAAGAAAAGTATTTTACCAAAGCGGATGAGCTCATAAAAAAACAAAAAAAATAATGAAAAAAGGATTGTTTATTCTGGCGATTATTTTTTTAAGTTCCTGTAAATCGAAAGCGGTATTTCTTGAGACAAAGACTCCAGCATCAGGCATAAATGAGGAAAATGTTTTGACTTCTGAAAAAATAATTCAAAATCATTACAATAATAAAAATGATTTTTCGACGTTATATATCAGGGCAAGCGCTAAATACAAACACGAAGATGATTCACAAAGTGTTTCTGCAGAAATCAAAATAAAGAAGGACGAGAAGATTTTAGTCAGCATCCGTGTATTGGGAATCACGGTGGCAAAAGCACTGATTACACCAAACGAAGTAAAGTATTATGAAAAAATAAACGGGAACTATTTTGAAGGAAATTATGAGGCGTTGAGCCAATGGTTGGGAACCGATTTAGATTTTAATAAAATACAAAACATGCTTATCGGTAAGCCAATAGACGATTTGACCAAAGAGAATTATTCATTTGTAGAAACAGATAAATTCTTTAAATTATATGCCGTTAAAGACAAAACCGAAAAATCTTTTTTCTTTGAAGCAGAGCATTTTTTATTAAAAAAACAGGAAATTAGTCAACCGGAAAAAGGAAGAAGTTTTGAAGTGAACTACCCTAATTTTTTGAATTTTGCTTCGGGAATTTTTCCGGGAATTTTGACAATAAATGCATTTCAAAAGAAAGGAAAAACAACTATCATAGTTGATTATAATTCGATAACGTTGAATGAAGATTTATCTTTTCCTTACAGTGTCCCTGATGGATACGATAGAATTTATATAAAAGATTAGTCAAAATAAAATAACAATGCTAAAATTATTTCTCTCTTTATTATTTTTTTGTTTCACGATTCAAATGTGGAGCCAACCTCCCACTCAAGAAGAACTTGAAGAGCGCAAAGCTAAAATCCAGTTAGAGATTCAGGAAAAAGAACAGCTATTACAATCCGTAAAAAGCAAAGAAAAATCGGTGGTTACTCAGTTAATGCTTCAAAAAGAAAAGATTGGTTTGAAAGAAAAATTAATAAAAACAACTGAGAAACAAACCAAATTGTTAGGCAATGATATTTATGTAAATCAAATTAAAATCAATCAACTTAATCTCGATTTGGAGCAGCTAAGAAAGGATTATGCCGCGATGATTATGAAGTCATATAAAAGTCGATCAGAACAAAGCCGAGCCATGTTTTTATTGTCTTCAGAAAACTTTTTGCAAGCTTATAAAAGAGCGCAGTATATGAAACAATATGCTAGCTACAGAAAAATGCAAGGGCAAGAAATAGCAGGAAAAACAAAGCAATTGGTTGGTTATACTAATAAAATTGTTGTCCAAAAAACGGAAAAGGAAAAGTTAATCACGGAAAACGAAAACGAAAAGAAAGAATTAGTAAAAGAGAAACGAGAGCAGGAAAAAATAGCACTACAAATACAAAAAGATAAGGGTAAAATCACGGCAGAAATCAAGAAGAAGCAACAGGAAGCCAGAAAGATTGACGCGCAGATTCAAAAATTAATTAGGGAAACGATTGCAGCAGCCAATAAGAAAACAGCAGCGGCAAAAGCCAAAGCAAACCCAAAAGCAACCACAGCTGCATCGACAAAAGCGGTGGAATCTTCAACAAAAATTGTATTGACTTCAGAAGGGCAATTGGTTGCCAATAATTTCAGAGCCAATAAAGGAAAATTGCCGTGGCCTGTTGAAAAAGGAGCCGTCTCTTTACCTTATGGTGATCAGCCACATCCCATATATAAAACACTTACGGTTCATAATAGCGGTGTTGAAATTACTACAGAAAACGGTGCTTTAGCCAGAGCTGTTTTTGGCGGTGAAGTGACTAAAGTAATTAAATTATCGCCACTAAATATTGCAGTTTTTGTTCAGCATGGAGATTATTTCACGGTATATCAAAACCTAAGTAGTGTGAGCGTAAGCGTTGGAGATAAAGTTTCTACTAAACAAACCTTAGGGAAAATTAGAACTAACGGAGACACAGGGAAAACTATTGTGAAATTCCTTATACTTCAAAATACGACATACAATAATCCAGCTACATGGTTATTTAATATGTAAAACACACGTAAAAAAATTAACCGCAAATTCGCAAATTATTGTAATATATAATTTGCGAATTTGCGGTTAAAAAACAATCAACATATTAAATATGTATCAGCTATAAAAACAATGCTTTCAATTCGGTAGCATCATGCGGATTCATTTTTCCGGCCAAAACCAAACTCAATTGTTTTCTGCGCAAAGCAGCATCATATCTGGCTTTTTCCTCATCAGTTTGAGGAATAATTTGTGGAACAGGAACAGGATTACCTATTTCATCAACGGCAACAAAAGTATAAATGGCTTCGTTAGCTTTAGTTTTATTTCCCGATTCCCTATCTTCTATCCATACATCCAAAAAAATTTCCATCGAGGATGTAAAAGCACGAGAAACTTTGGCTTCAACTGTTACCACGCTTCCTAAAGGAATGGCACGATTAAAAGCAACGTGATTTACAGAAGCAGTGACCGTAATTCTTCGCGAATGTCTTCTGGCAGCAATGCTTGCGGCTCTGTCCATTCGGGCTAATAATTCGCCTCCAAAAAGATTATTTAAAGGATTGGTTTCGCTTGGTAAAACTAAATCAGTTAAGATGGTTAGCGATTCAGAAGGATGTTTAGGACTCATACTTTTTTTTGTAAAGGTACTTACTGAAAACAAAAAATCCCGACAAATCGGGATTAATTTATTCTTGTTCAATCAAAAGCCAGGCATCTTTGTTGTCTAATTTTTGAATGTCTTTCATCGCTTGATGTGCTTCAGTGTAAGTAGAATAACTTCCATAAAGCACAGGGAATAAGCCATGCTTGTTTGGCGCTAATCTTTTGGCCTTTTTAAATCCTAATTTTAGCAATCTTTCATACTGAGCTTCTGCATTGCTTTCTATTCTAAAGGCGCCAGCCACCACACAATATGGCAATTTTTCAGTAGCAACTGTTAGTGTAACTTCGGGTAATGGATTTGAAATATAAAAAGTAGCTTCCTGAATTTTTTGATTTACTTTTTTCTGAACATTGGTCTCTACGATAAGTGTTTCTTGCGCAATTTGGTTTTCGTAATATTTGTAACCAAAAGTTCCTGTAATTCCCGCAGCTAACAAGAAAACAGCAGCATATTTTAAAACGGAATAGTTTTTCTTTTTCTCTGGCGTGAAAATAATTGGCGTTTTTTCTTCTAATTGCTGAACTTCTTTTTTGTAAACTTCACGTTTTACCAAAGGCGAAACAAAGGAACTCAATCCAAAAGATGCAGTAAGATAATTGATTTGATCTAAAGGAACGAAAACAATATTTTTTTCAGAATTCAATGAAAAATCACCAACATTTTTTACCGAAAAACTTCCGAATTCCTGAATTTTAATCTTCCAGTGCGACACTTCGTTTTGGATAATATTTACCGCAATTTCATAGGATATTTTTTCAGCTTCTGCCAAATGGTTTGCCAACAACCCGTCATTATTTTTAATAAACGGATTGAATGATACCATCTTTTTTGGAGGATAAAATGAATGCGAGTTTTCGTCCAATTGTGCTGACTGAAATTCAGTCAGAAATGCACCAAATCCTGGTACGGTAACACATTGATAGCGATATAATAATTGGGAAATGTATTGTTCAATCTTCATAACAACAAATTTAGATAAACAATAATACTATCAAAAAATTATTCATACTATTTATTAACAATCCAAAGAAAAAATATTTATTTTTGTAGTAAAATAAGCACATGGACTCAACGGAACTTTTTAACATTTTAGCACTTCTAAAAGTGGAAGGCGTTGGGGATGTTGTTGCCAAAAAACTCATAAATTATTGTGGATCAGCTGAAAGTGTATTTAACTCGAAATCACATTCATTAAAAACAATTGATGGAATAGGTTCTATTTTGATTAAAAACCTAAAGGATAAAACCGTTTTTGAAAAAGCCGAACAGGAGTTGCGTTTTATTGAGAAAGAGAAAGCAACTATTTTGTATTACAAAAACGACGATTATCCGAACAAGCTAAAACATTGCATTGATGGACCGGTTTTGCTTTTTGGTTCGGGGAATATAAACTTCGAAAACAGGAAAATAATAAGCATTGTTGGTACACGAGAAGTTACTTCGCATGGTGTAGATTTTTGTAGAAAGCTGATAGAAGATTTAGCCGTTTTTAAGCCAACAATCGTAAGCGGATTTGCTTATGGTGTAGATATTATTGCGCATCAGGCCGCGATGGAAAACAAGCTCCAAACAATCGGTGTTTTGGCTCATGGTTTAAATCAAGTGTATCCAAAACCGCACAAGAAATATGTTGCCAAAATGGAAAATAATGGTGGATTTCTTACGGAGTTTTGGAGCAATTCTAATCCCGAAAAAGAGAATTTTGTAAAAAGAAATCGAATCGTTGCCGGAATGAGCGAAGCAACTATTGTAATTGAAAGTGCCGAAAAAGGTGGTTCATTAATTACGGCAATAATGGCAAATGATTACAATCGTGATGTGTTTGCTGTTCCCGGAAGGATTTCAGATAAATACAGTCAAGGGTGCAATAATTTAATCAAAACACAACGAGCTAATTTAATGACATCGGCAGCTGATTTGGTTTACATTCTGAATTGGGAATTGGAGATTGCTTCGAAATCTCGCAATGAAAAGGCGGTTATTCAAAAACAGCTATTTGTTTCTTTAAATAATGAGGAACAAAAAGTCTATAATTATCTGCAACAAAACGGAAAACAATTGTTAGATATTATTGCCCTCGAATGTGATTTCCCAATTTTTAGAATATCGCCTTTACTTTTAAATATGGAATTAAAAGGAGTTGTCAGGCCTTTGCCTGGGAAATTGTTTGAAGCGATTTAGATTTTATTCAAAACCCAATTTCACTCTAACTTTTTTCAAAACAACATCAGCAACTGCACCGGCTTTTGCGGCACCTTGTTTTAGCAACGCATCAACTTCAGGCAAATTATTCATGTAGTAGTTGTATTTTTCACGTTCGGTTTTAAAGTTGGAAACAATTAACTCAAACAATTCCTGTTTGGCATGACCATAACCAAAATCTCTATTGAGATTGACATAGTTAGTTTTCATTTGATTAATTTGAGTTTCATTTGCCAATAATTTATAAATTCCAAATATTTTACATGTATCAGGATTTTTTGGTTCTTCCAAAGGTGTGCTATCCGTTTCAATGCTCATGATTTGCTTACGCAACGCTTTATCATCCACGAAAATATTGATGATGTTACTACGAGATTTACTCATCTTTTGGCCATCAGTTCCGGGAACATACATCGTGCCTTCCTGAACTTTAGCTTCCGGAATTACAAAGGTTTCTCCCATTTGATGATTAAAACGAGAAGCTACATCACGTGTAATTTCAATATGTTGCAATTGATCTTTTCCAACCGGAACAAAATTGGCATCATACAATAAAATATCAGCAGCCATCAACATTGGATATGAAAACAGACCCGCATTTACGTCTTCTAATCTATCCGCTTTGTCTTTAAACGAATGTGCTAATGTCAAACGTTGAAAAGGAAAAAAGCAGCTCAAATACCAAGACAATTCGGCTGTTTGAACCACATCACTCTGACGATAAAAAATCACTTTATTGACATCTAATCCACAAGCCAACCAAACCGAAGCCGTGCTATACGTGTTTTGACGAAGCGCGTCTCCGTTTTTAATTTGTGTAATCGAATGCAAATCAGCAATAAATAAATACGATTCGTTACTTGGATTTTTTGACAGTTCAATGGCGGGTAGAATGGCACCCAATAGATTTCCTAAATGAGGTGTTCCTGTACTTTGAATTCCGGTTAGTATTTTTGACATGGTATTTTAATTTCAACCGCAAAGTTCGCAAAGTTTTCCGCAAAGTTTGCAAAGTTTTATAAGTTATTTACAATTCTCCTTACTCCTTTTTTTAGCAAAACTTCATTGAAATTTATCAATAAACCAAGCTTATAATTTCCTAATTTTAAATACGTTAATGTTTGCGCTAAATGAATATCATTTAAAGAATCAACACTTTTTATTTCTATAACCAATACGTTTTCTACCAATAAATCTATTCTATAGCCACAATCTAGTTTAATCTCTTCGAAAACTAATGGCATTGCTTTTTCTTTTTCTACTTTCAAACCATGTTTATTTATCATGTAAAACAATGATTCTTTATAAGCACTTTCAAGTAATGCTGGTCCAAGAACTTTATGAACATCAATTGCTAATCCGATAATTTTTGTTGAAATTTCATTTTTCTGTCATAAACTCTTTTTTACTTTGCGGTTATTCTATGCGAACTTTGCGGTTAAAAATTCAAAGTTAAACCTTTGTATTAAAAATTGCATACCTTTCATTACATTTGACAATATGAGAGCATTGAAAATTGTTTTTTGGACACTTTATCGGGTTTGGTTCTACGTATTAATGGCGATTCCCATACTTGTTATGTTCCCGTTTCTATTTATTTCCATTCTTAAAGAAAAATGGTATCCCTATTTTTTTGTGATGGCTCGAATTTGGGCTAAAGTCATATTATTTGGTATGGGTTTCAGAGTAAAATTAGAAAAAGAAGAAGAAATCATAGAAGGCAAAAGTTACATGTTTGTTGCCAATCACACTTCGATGACCGATATTATGCTAATGCTTTCTGTGGTAAAAAATCCTTTTGTTTTTGTTGGTAAAAAAGAATTGGCAAAGATTCCGCTTTTCGGATTTTTCTATAAACGAACCTGTATTTTGGTAGATAGAAGTAGTTCAAAAAGTAGAATGGCTGTTTTTGAAAGGGCTCAAAAAAGGCTAAATCAAGGATTGAGCATTTGTATTTTTCCCGAAGGAGGTGTTCCTGATGATGAATCTATAGTATTGGATGAATTTAAAGATGGCGCTTTCCGATTAGCAATTGATCATCATATTCCGATTGTCCCACTTACTTTTGCCGATAACAAAAAGCACTTTTCTTA
>CALQCV020000060.1 GCA_943329165.2 Candidatus Nitrotoga sp. CP45
AAATGATGTTAGACTTGATTCACTTAACAATAGAATTGGTGAAATCGAAGAGTTAATGAATGACAGCGATAAGGATGGTGTACCGGATTATCTTGACGTAGAACAAAATTCAATTGCAGGAGTTGCCGTTGATACTAAAGGTAGAATGGTTGATAGAAATAATAATGGAGTTCCAGATGAGTTAGAGAAATATGTAAACAATTCTATCTCAAATAATAACAATACTGCGGCTTCAGCAGCATCTGAAAGTGCCTTATTGCAACTTATAAACGAAGGTTATATTGCTGCTTATTTTGATAAAAATAAAACTCAGCCTAATAGTGCTTCAACGAGCAGCATCGGATTTATATTGACTTACTTGAAAAATAATCCGAGCAAAGCTGTTGATATTACCGGTTATGCAGACGAAATCGGAGATACAGAGTACAATAGTAAGCTAGCTAGTGATAGAGCTAAAAATGTTAAAGCCATACTACTTAAGGCTGGAATCAACGAATCTAGATTGAATATTTTATCAAGTGGAGAAGACGCCTCTGTAGATAAGAAATCAGAGTTCGCAAAACGTTTAGTTCGTAAAACACTCTTTAAAATCAAATAATAATTAACAATTTATTTTTAATAACTATAATTAACCTCTGTTGAAAAGCAGAGGTTTTTTTTTAACTTTCAAATAAAAAAACATGGACGCCAGAGATACACACGTACTTGAACTTAGAGGTGAAACCTTTGGGACAATAACTAGTCAATCTTCATGTGAAGAAATTTTTCAAAACAGGACTCTTCGCCCAATTCTTAAAACGCAAAATGATTTATTCATTCAAGTATTTATTAATTATGCAATCAAACAAAAAAATGCCTTTTTTAGCCTGACACCAGAAAAAAAGATGTTATACATAGAAAATGTTATACAACGTGACATAAAGTTCAGAAACGCTTTAAAAGGAATGATAATAGCTTTATTTACCTTAGAGGAATATGCTGATTACATCCGAATCTCTTCCAATTTAAATAAACGAATGATAAATATGCTTGTTGAACGATTGAAAAGTCAAATGCAACTTATCGAGCAGTAGTGTAGTAAATTGACAAATATTAAAATCAATAATCTATTTGAATGGCTTTGGGTAGTTTTGCCGAAGAACTTTAGTTCGTTCTAGAATCGATTTTTAGCTATAGATATTGCCTCTTAATCTCAATAAAACGATTTTCAGAATATACCAATTCATTCACTATTTTTTTTCTAAAAACTTCTAAATCTTCATATTTTAAATATTTAGCCCAATCGGTTTGAGTTAAAACCTTTTTGATAGTTTTTATGGTTTCGGCTGTTTCTTTAGCATTTCGCAAGATTACTTTTTCCTGATTTTCCTGATTTAATTTATGATAAAAATTTACTTCGCCTGTTTCAAAATCGACTTTAATAAAAAACAGTTTTGACCTATCATCATTGGAATAAAAATCAGCCCATCTGGCAAAGCCAACAATAGTATTTTGATTTTTAAACTGCGATAACGGAGTCAAACGCCAATGACAATTAGCAACTCTTCCCCAATGATTAGAAATACGATACAATCCTTCAGTGGAAAATATATACTGACTTCCTGATTGGCTCTTGTAACTCACTTTTAGATTGCTAATTTCACTAAAAAGTACTTCTTTCCAAATACAGAAAGTATACGAATGAAAGTTGAGTTTGTTATAGGTTTTATATTCCAAAAATAGTTATGTGCTTTTTTACTTTATTTCTAATTTTAATAAGTTGAGTGTAATTAATCAAAATCTTCTATTAATAGATTTTTTGCTGGAAATTTATATTCAATTATAACAAAAATGTCTGTCTGAGCTTGTCGAAGACATTATAAAGGATACATTTCGACAGGCTCAATGTGACAATTAAGTATAAATTAGTAATTAAAAATAATTTCAACCAACGGGTTAATTTTAATAAATTGAGTCATTTTCTTCGTCGTCCGAGAACTTTGTTTGTTGTTCATTAGCTCTTATTTCAGTATGACGAATTTCACCTCCAGAAGTTCCAACACTTTTGGCCAATACAACACCAACAATAGCAATTACCAATACTAGAAAAGATACTAATTTAGCTTTGCTGTGATTTTTGAAATTAGCATATATTCCTAGTAGAGAAGCAGCTCCAAGAATATACAAAACAAGCGCTAATTTTTCGGCTAATTCCTCATGTTCATGGATAATTTGTTTACCAATGTCAGGCATGTCTTCCACTAATTCTTCCGCGCCTTCTCCAGTTGACATGCCTATAAAAGCGAAAATTGCAGCAACAATAAATATAATATAGGAAACATTTTTAACTGTATTGTTTTTAAAAACTATTCCGGCAATTAAAATTCCCAATCCAAAAATTGTCCCGATTATTGGAAAATGGTTAACCAATAAATGTAAGTGTGCGTCGTTCATAATTTGTTTTCTAAAAATTAATAATTATTTCAAAGTTAATTCTTATTCCGAACTATTTTAATGATAGGTATCACTAAAAATTATTTAGAAAAACTCAAAATAACTTTGGTTCCAATATTTTCTTTACTTTCGATATTCAAATCAATTTGGAGTAAAACACACAATCTTTTCACAATAGACAAACCCAAACCTGTTCCTTTAATTTCAGGATGTTCGTTGGATTTTGAACGATAGAATTGATCGAATATTTTTTCTAAATCTTCTGATGTAATTCCAATTCCGCTATCAGCAATACTAAAAACCGTTGCATCTTTTTTTTCTTTAATATCAAAGTTTATCACACCACTTACTTTGGAGTATTTAATAGCATTTGTCAAAATATTATTGAGAATTAGCGAAAATAAATACGAATCAGTTTCAACATAAAAATCTTTTGTGAATAATGGCACACAGTTTAATTTCTTTTCTTTTATAATTGTTGAATTTCTGGAAACAATATCTAAGAATATAGTGTTTAAGGAAACTCTTTCTATTTTTAAAGATTGCTTTTGGTTTTCAAATCGGGCCAATAAAAGCAATTCGTCAACCAAATGATTCAATCGATTGACTTCGCTAATGCAAAAATCAATTTTCTCTTTATATTCTTCTTGATTCCGTGGTTTTCTTACTAATACTTCCAATGTGCCTTTGATAACTGCTAAAGGAGTACGGAGTTCGTGCGAAGCATCTGAAGTAAATTGTTTTTCACGTTCGATGGCATTTTCAACTCGGTCTAATAAATTGTTAATCGTATTTGACAGTAAATGCAATTCATCTTTGTTGAGTGGCAAAGGAATTCTGGACTTTAAATTGTCTTTAGTTATAATATTTGACGTTTCTATAATAGCACTAATTGGTTTGATACTCCTTCCGGCAATAAATCGAGCGATAAGAAACAGTACCAAAAGAATTAAAGGATAGGCAACCACTAATATAATAAAAAGATTGTTCAATACCATAGCTGAGTCTTCAAGAGACATAGCAATAATCATGAAGCCAATTATTTTAGTGTTTTGATATAAAGGAACTTGTATTTGTCTAACTGAAGTGTTTTCTAACTTTCCATCAAACAAAACATTGTTGATAGCTTCAGGATAATAGTTTAGTTTTTTCTGTTTAAGATTGGGTGATTTATCAACTATAGCACCCAATTCGTCCACAAATTGTATAAACGCCGGACTGATATCTACTTTATTAAATTGAATTTTCTTCCATTGCTTTTCTCTAATGAGAAGTACACAATTTTCTTTGACTTCAATTTCTTTTAAGTGTTTTGCTACTTCGATTGTAATATCGTTGTTTACTTTGACATAAACGCTAAATCTCACTATATAATAAATGACAAAGAACACCACAAAAATCAATAATGCGGTGGTAATGATATAATTGGAAGCTATCCTGTTTTTAAAAGAAAGTTGTTGCATTTTTAGTTAATCTTTAGCGATGAAACCTACACCACGAATGGTTTTAATATAATCTTCATCGACTTTTAGGTTGAGTTTCTTTCGAATTGCATTCATAAAAACATCTATAACGCCTGTGTCATAATCAAAATAAATACCCCAAACATCCTGAATAATTTCCTTCCTGGAACAAACATTGCCTTTATTTTTTACGAGATAGCAAAGCAAGTCGAATTCTTTATGGGTTAAAGCAACGTCATCTTTGTTAACAGTCACTGAATGTTTTTGAATATTAATTTCAATTGGTCCAAGCGTAAGCCTTTCTTGCTCGTTTTTATCTCGCAGTTGTACTTTGATACGTTCTACTAATTCGTCAAAACTAAATGGTTTTTTGATGTAATCGTTTGCTCCTGTCTTTAAACCTTCTACTGTTTCCTGAACGGTATCTTTGGCTGTTAGAAATATAATTGGAATTTTTGAATTGGTTTCTCTAATCTTTTGGCAAACTTGTAATCCTGTCATTTTTGGGAGCATCCAATCTAAAAGCACTAAGTCAAACTTCTGATTTTGAAAAAGTTTAAAACCATCTAAGCCATTATTAGCGGCAGAAACTTGATAGTTTTCTTCTTCTAATCCTTGCTTTAAGAATTGAACAATTCCTTCTTCGTCTTCTACTATTAAAATATGCTTCATGTCGTGTTATTGAATTTTATAAAAAGTAAATTTAAAACTTAATTGTCTGATAACTCATGTATCAAATCTCTAATTTAAGTAAAAATTAAATATAAGGTAAATTGACAGTCAATTGTTATACTTTTACATTACCAAATAACAACTCTGTATGAGCTTTTTTAATAAATATTCGCCTTTCATTAACTTACTTGTATTTTTCCTTGTCGTCAATATCATTCTTAGAATTGTACTTCTCTTCCACCCTATTACCCAATCGACTTTTGGAATTTTTGAAATCATTACCATATTTTCATTTGGGTTGTTTTCTGATCTATTTGTATTTATCTTAGCTAGTGCTCTTTTGTGGCTGTATTTACTGTTTTTGTCTAATTCAAAATACGAAAAACCTTGGGGTTACATTATTTTTGGAGGATTACTCTCGCTACTTATATATGTTTCATTTTTCAATACTATTCTCAATGAATATGGAGGTTCGTTGCCTGAAATTGGAATTAGTTTTATTGCACTAAAAACCTTTTTCTTCGGACTATTATTGTTTTCACCTAAGTATCGAAAACAAATTCGATTGTTTTTGTACAGTAGTGCCATTTTTATTTTTGCCTTGATAATTGTTCAAAATGCCGTCAGCGAGTTCTTCTTTTGGAACGAGTTTGGCGTACGTTATAACTTCATTGCTGTTGATTATTTGGTTTACACAAACACTGTGATTGGTAACATTATGGAATCTTATCCTGTAATTCCGTTGTTTATTGGTGTTGGATTGATAACCGCTTTGTCTACTTATTTTATCGTAAAACATACAAAACCTTTTCTTTACAATCTTCCTTCATTTTCTGATAAGATTAAAGGATTGGTCACTTATGTAGTTTTATTTATAATTTCTTTGCTGGTGATTCCATTTTTTGCGAATCAAGAAAAGTCAACAAATGTCTTTACTAATGAGTTGCAGGCTGATGGTTTATACAAATTCTATGTAGCGTTTATCAATAATGAATTGGAGTTTCATAAATTTTATAAAACCCTTCCCGATGCAGAAGCATTTGCTTTATTACAAAAACAATTACCTGGAATTGGTAATGAAACTTCTTTGCGAACTATAAAAAACGACTCAGCAGAAATCCACAAAAATGTGGTGTTAATTACTATTGAAAGTTATAGTGCTGAATTCATGAAAGGCTACGGAAATGAAAAAAACATTACTCCGTTTCTAGATTCATTGGCTACTCAAAGTCTACAGTTTACGAATCTTTATGCAGTTGGAAATAGAACTGTCCGTGGTTTAGAAGCTGTTACGCTATGTTTGCCTCCAAGTGCTGCTGAAAGTGTGGTGAAGCGCGACGACAATAAAAACAAATTTTCTACAGGAAACCTATTTAAGCAAAGAGGTTATAATGTGAAATATATGTACGGTGGTGATGCATTTTTTGACAATATGAGTGATTTTTTTGGTGGCAATGGTTATGATATTGTGGATAAAAAAGCATTCACACCAGAGGAAATTACTTTTTCAAATATTTGGGGTGTTTGCGATGAAGATATGTATAACAAAGCCATCAAACTAATGAATACAGAAGCAAAGAAAAACAAGCCTTTCTTTAATCATATCATGACAGTTAGTAATCACAGGCCATTTACTTATCCAGAGCATAAGATAGATATCTCTGGAAAATCAAAATCGAGAGATGGTGGTGTGAAATATACCGATTATGCTTTGAAACAATTTTTTGCGATGGCTTCTAAGCAACCTTGGTTTAAAAATACTGTTTTTGTAATCTTGGCGGATCATTGTGCTTCAAGCTCAGGAAAAACCGAATTGCCTATGGACAAATATCATATTCCGGCTTTTATTTATTCACCAGAATTCATTTCCCCAAAAGAAGAAAGAGTTCTAATGTCGCAAATTGATATTATGCCTACGCTGCTCGGATTATTAAATTTTACTTACTCCAGTAAATTTTACGGTCAAGATATATTTGCTACTGATTATAAACCAAGAGCCTTTGTAGCAACATATCAAGATTTAGGATTGATTAAGGATAATGTGTTGACAATTATTTCTCCCGTTAAAAAAGTGAAACAGTTTCAATTAATACCACAACCAAATTCTAAGTTAAAATCAGGCTTCCAACTATTCTATGACGAAAATCCAATGACAACCTTGAGAACTGATTTAGTAAATGAAACAATTTCCTATTATCAGACAGCTGCCTATTTATTGAAAAACAAGAAATACCAAAAATAAGTTATTTTATCTACTTAAGGTTTTATCTAAAATTGAAAATAGATAAACGAACTGTCGCTTTCTGGTACTCAAAATGGTTTACTATTGTTTGTTTTCTTTGTTATCTTTGAAATGCAGAAACAACCATTTTACCAGATCTAATGACCAAAAACAATATGCTTCAGAAACAGTTAGAATTAACGCACGAGCAAACTTCTCCACTGTTCAGAATCATGTGGGTACAAAATAGTAACGATCCAAACAGAAGACATTTTGACAACAACATTTGTGCGTTTCACATTGGAAATGGTTATATATTATCGGTAGCACATAATTTAAAAGCAGAAGCCAGACATTTTAAATCGATTGAGAATGGCATTTATCTAACTAATATTTTTCCTTATCTAAATACAGAGCAAGCCCAACTTTTTGAAACCTGCTATCCATTTGATATTACCACCGGAAAAAGATATTGGAACAGTAACGATCCAAATGAATTTCAATTAGTTATCGATACACTAAAACAAATCAATTTTGATACACGTTGGATTACAATGACAGAGCGTTTAATTTGTAAACCCTATTTGGTGGTACAATTCAAAGACAATCAATTTTATAATAATTCTGAATTGACTATTCATTTTAATGACGCTACTTCTTTTGCAGAGCCAAGTATTAATCGTCATACTTTTTTACTAGAAGTAGCTTTGGTCGAAGCTTATTATAATGAAGATATTGCGTTATACAAAGTAGTAAACACACCGCAAGTTGTAATTGATGCGATGCCAAGTCTTGAAATAGATTATAATATCTTAAACGATAATCTGGAAAACTATTATTGCCTGCAAAGTTCGCCTACTAGCGAAATTGGGAAACTAATTAACAAAGCACAGATAGAGGGTTTTACAGAGCATTTTGCTATCTATCACGATCGGATTGGAGGAAACTATAATCTCGAAGGATTACGTTACTTAATCAAAGGCTATTTTAGATTTGGTTCTTCGGGTGCGCCATATGTGGTTTATGATTCCACTACCAATACTTTCAAAGTAAACGCCATACAAAGCGAAGCGTGTCCAATACAACTTTCCATTAACAACCATCGTGACGGCAATTTTCAATACATTAATGCGATTGCTTCACCCTTGCAGATTATTCAAGAAAAATTGGAAAAGCATTTAACTAAAAAAGACGCATCATAAAAGCTTCTTTTCCTTAGAAGTCTAATAAGCTAAAAGGGTTAACAATTCTTTCTCAAATCGTTCCTTTGGCAAATACTGATCTTCCAATGCTTTTATAAACGGAATAGCACTTTCTAAACTTCCAACTCTTCTTACTGGTGCATCCAAATATTCAAAACATTGTTCCATAATCATGGCCGAAATATCGCTGGCCACTCCACCAAATAATGTGTCTTCCTGCAAAATAATTACTTTATTAGTTTTCTTTACCGATGCAAAAATAGCTTCGGTATCTAACGGTTGTAATGTTCTCAAATCCAATAAATCGGCACTTATTTGTGGATGTTTGCTTAGTGTATCTAATGCCCAATGTACTCCGGCTCCAAACGAAATGATAGTTAGTTGCGTTCCTTCTTTCAACAAAGCTGCTTTCCCAAACGGAATAGTATAATAATCTGATGGCACATCTTGATACACCGAACGATATAATTGTTTGTGCTCAAAGAACATAACCGGATTTGGATCGTTAATCGCTGTATTCAATAAACCTTTCACGTCATACGGAAATGCAGGATAGACTACTTTCAAGCCCGGAGTTTTGGTAAACCAAGCTTCATTTGTTTGCGAATGAAACGGTCCGGCTTGTGTACCACCACCGCAAGGCATGCGAACAACCACATCGGCTTTTTCATTCCAACGGTAATGCTGTTTCGCTAATAAATTCACAATTGGATTAAATCCGGTAGAAACGAAATCAGCAAACTGCATTTCAACAACTGCTTTATGTCCGTTGATAGACAATCCCATTGCGGCAGAAACGACAGCACTTTCACAAATTGGTGTATTGCGAACTCTTTCCTTTCCAAACTGGTCTACAAAACCATCCGTAATTTTAAATGCTCCACCATATTCAGCAATATCCTGTCCCATAATAACCAAGTTGTCATGACGTTCCATTGATTGGCGTAACGCATTCGAAATCGCATCTACAACTCTAATATTTTCAACTTTATCAGAAGGATTAACTTCTTCAAAATCATAGGGTTTGTATACATCACCTAATTCTTCTTCTAAATTAGCGACAACTTCTGGTTCAGCTTGTGTAATGGCCCAATGCTCATCTATTTCTTTCTTGATAGCTTCCGTTATTTTTCCATCCTCTTCTTCAGAAAGTACACTGATTTGAGTCAACCATTCTTTGTAATTTGAAATTGGATCTTTAATTTTCCACATATCCATCAGCTCCTGCGGAACATATTTAGTACCACTCGCCTCTTCGTGACCACGCATTCTG
>CALQCV020000061.1 GCA_943329165.2 Candidatus Nitrotoga sp. CP45
CTTTAAAAAGTGAAGTGGAGCGCATTTGGTCAAAAGGCAAAAATGTAATTTTCGATATTGATGTTGCTGGCGGATTGCGAATTAAATCTAAATTTCCAAAGGAAACCTTAGCTGTTTTTGTTAAACCGCCAAGTGTTGACGAACTAAAACGACGCTTAAAGGAACGTTCTACAGAAAGTGAAGACAAAATCAATATGCGAATTGCAAAAGCTCACGTAGAATTGGCAACTGCACCACAGTTTGATAAGGTTATTAAGAATTACGATTTAGATGTGGCAAAGCAGGAAGCCTATGAGTTAGTGAAAGCATTTGTGAACACAGATTCCACAAATTAGCTCAGATTCTATGAATTTTAATTTGTGTAAATCTGTGCAATCTGTGTTATTTAATAAGTAGTGATTATGAAAATCGGACTCTATTTCGGCACTTTCAACCCAATCCATATTGGACATATGATTATTGCTAATCATATGGCTGAGCATTCCGATTTAGATCAGATTTGGATGGTCGTTACTCCGCATAATCCACACAAACAAAAGACTACTTTGCTCGATGATTACCAGCGTTTGCACATGGTTTCTTTGGCAACCGAAGATTTTACCAAAATCAAACCTTCCGATATTGAATTTAAATTGCCACAGCCTAATTATACTGTAAATACGTTGGCGCATTTGGAAGAAAAATATCCAAAGCATGAATTTGCCTTAATAATGGGAGAAGACAATCTGAATTCGCTTCACAAATGGAAAAACTATGAAGTCATTTTGGAAAACCATCATGTCTATGTGTATCCAAGACTAAATTCAGGAGAGATTGATGAACAATTTATAAATCACAATAAAATCCACCGTGTTGGTGCTCCGGTAATTGAACTTTCATCTACATTTATTCGGGAAAGTATCAAAAATAAAAAGAATGTAGCACCAATGTTACCTCAAAAAGTTTGGGACTATATCGATAGTGGTGCTTTTTATAAGAAGTAGTTTTTTTTAAAATATCATTTTAAAATGAGTATTTTTGATTGATATAAAAGTTTTTTTAATGAATAAATCTCCAAAATTTGCAGTAATCGGTGGCGGAAGTTGGGCTACAGCCATTGCAAAAATGCTTTGCGTTAATCTTGACGAAATTGCCTGGTACATGCGAAATGAGTCGGCAATTAATCATATAAAAACCCAAAAACACAATCCAAATTATTTAAGTTCCGTTGAGTTTGATACCAAAAAACTCAGATTAACTTCGGATATAAACGAAGCGGTAACTTATGCAGATTACATCATTTTTGCTATTCCATCGGCTTTCTTGAGTACTGAATTGGAAAAATTAACGGTAAGTTTGAAAGACAAGGTTATTTTTTCTGCTATAAAAGGTATTGTTCCCGAAACGTTCTTGATAGTTGGCGAACATTTTCATAAAAAATATGATATTCCTTTTGAAAATATTGGCGTGATTACTGGTCCATGTCACGCAGAAGAAGTTGCGCTGGAACGACTTTCTTATTTGACGATTGCTTGTGGCGATTCAGATAAAGCTAAAGTTGTTGCCAAAGTTCTTTCCGGAAATTATATTAAAACTAAAATTTCGGACGATATTATCGGTACGGAATATGCCGCCATGCTAAAAAATATTTATGCTATTGCGGCTGGAATTGCTCATGGTTTAGGCTATGGCGATAACTTCCAATCGGTTATAATGAGTAATTCGATTCGCGAGATGAAAAAATTCATTCGTAAAGTGCATAAGATGAAACGAAATATTAATGATTCTGCTTATTTGGGCGATTTATTGGTTACGGGTTATTCGGTATTTTCAAGAAATAGAATGTTCGGTAACATGATTGGGAAAGGCTATACCGTAAAATCGGCTATGATGGAAATGTCAATGGTTGCCGAAGGATATTATGCTGTCAAAAGCGCTTATAAATTAAACCAGGAATACAAAGCCAAAACACCAATTATTGATGCCGTTTATCAGATTTTGTATGAAGGAAAAGAAGCGAAAGCCGTGTTTAAAAAACTAACGGAGAAGTTGGATTAATTTTTTTAAAACTAAATACAAAAAAAAGAGTCCTGAATTGTCGGGACTCTTTTGTGTAATTGGAATAAAGTATTAATTCACTTTAACATTATCAACTCTCCACAAAGTTGCACCTGCTGCTGTAGTTGACACATATTTAAAGGCAATTCGCACATTAGATTGTCCAGCAACAGAAGTTAACGCAATATTACCTGAATCTTTCCAAGTTGTAGAAGTTGCCAATGAAGGTACTGTCAGTTGTGTCCATGTTGCCGCTGTTGGAGTTCCTGAACCTGAATAATTTGTTGAAACATAAACAGCAAGTGCTGTTCCTGAATACGGTCTTGAAGTTTGGAACGTTAATCTTGGCGTACTTACACCCGTTAAATCAATGGCGGGAGAAATCAACCAATCTTCGTTATTTTGAGATGATCCACTTGCGTAACCATTCATGTCAGCACAATTCCCTGGATTACCATTTGCAGTATTCAAAGTCCAAACTTGAGAGCCTGTTACGGTAAATTTAGTCCAATTAGGGAAGTTGGTAGTGAACGGCTCTTCGAAAAGAGCAACCACTCTTGGATTGGTTAATTTAACATCATTTAAAGTACGAATCATGAACTGGTAAGTACTTCCGTATTTTGTCATAACACCTCTTACAGTTCCACTCAGCATTGGAATAGTTTCGCCAGCAAAAGTAGCATATTGGCTTACTCTAGCAATAACTGTATTTCCGTCAACGTCGGTTAGAACGTTGTTTGTAGCTCCTCCACCTGAGTCAACAGAGAAATACGTTTTCCCTGCCCAACCATCAGCAAACTGAACATTATCAATCTCAACCAATTTATTCAAATACTGATTTGATCTAGCCTGAGGAATGGTTAAATGATTTACCAATACATCTTCGTTCACACTTGAACATGATTTTGTAATTACGCTTTTATATTCTGCACCTGAGATTCTTCCCAATTTATCGTCTGTCAGATTTGTAGGTGTTTCATTGTTATATAGCGAACCTAAAACTACTGCATTAGCGTCTATTTGATAGTATCTGTTTTTTAAGTTAATAAAGACTTTTCTTCCCGGAGGATATTCATTGTATAGATTATAATTATCAATAGGCATACTAAATCCTGTCAATCCATCAACAGAAACAAAAGAGATTGATTTATAGAAATTACCTCCTTCATCACTCGATACCACATAAGCTTCAATGATATCATCAGCTGTGTACTGAATATAATTTGGATACGATGGTGGTGCAGGTGTAGTTAACACAGTTACCGGTTTTGTTGCTGTTACATCGTAACAATCACTGCTTAAATCTGGATTCTTGTATTCGTCACTATTAACACATCCTGCAAAAGTTGACAAAAGTGCTAGCGATAAAAGTTTAAATATATTTTTCATAGCTTAATTATTTTCAAACAATTTAATATTATCTAACTGGAAAGTTGTTGTTTTATTACCTGCTTTGCTTCCAATGTATTTAAAGGCGATATGCACATTGTCACTGTTGTAGTTATTGCTGCTTAAATCAATAAGACCACTATTTACAAAAACATTGTCAACAGTTGGTAAAGTTGGAACTGTTATTTCGGTCCACGTTGCGGTAGCTATACCTGCAGTAGTTTCATCAAAATTTGTAGATACTAGTACTTTAAATTCTGCTCCGTTGGTGAATCTAGCTTGTAAATCAAAATTTAATGTTTCTTTTTCAGTTGTTGTAAAATCTATTTTTGACGTAATCAACCAAGATTCATCACTAGTTCCTGCAGCCGAATAGAAAGAAGAAAACTCAGCGAATTTACTGTCGTTAAACGTTTTACATATCCATTTACGAGTTCCTAATGAATTGAAGTTTGTCCAGCCTTCAATGTTAATTGGAATTTCAGTACTTCCGCTACCAGCAGTTTGGTCTTCAAAAGATTGAGCGAAAAATTGTTGTTTGTATGGCGGAATTTCCTCATCACCTGTACATCCTATTGTCAAACCTAAGGTAAGCAATACGAGCGATAGTTTAAATATATTTTTCATAGTATGTTATTTTAAAAATTAATGTAAACATTAACGAAATACGTTCTTCCGAAACCATAGAAATATTTATGGCCAAATGATGGAGTTCCATTAGCATTGTCGGCAACATAATCAGGGAAAGTAGCTTTTCTTGACTGCTCAAATCCTCCCGTTTTATACTTAACGTCAAACACGTTGTTAACACTAGCAAAGAATCCGAAAGTATCGTTTCCAACTTTCCACGATTTTCCTCCCACTAAATTTACTAAAGTAACCGGATCAAATTTTTCTTGTCGTAATGCTTTTCTAACCGCTTCTTCTGTAGCTCCATCAAATCCAATTCCGGTATTTGAATCTGCAATTACAAAGTTAGTAGTTCTTGTAATATTAGAAATATCAATGTAAGTATCTGCCAAATAATTCGCATTAGCACCAATCCACCAGAACTTTGGATCTCTGTATTCTAAACCTATAGAATAAGCTTGTTGTGGCGCACCAGATACTCGATACCCTTTCAAATAAGTTGGTCCAAAATCTGTAATTGGGCTAGTATTTGTTAATGACGCTTGTCCATCATCATTGATTTTTAAGTTAGGATTGTTATCGTATTTGTATTCTGCATACGAAGCTGCTCCTGTTACTTTAATTGTAGATGTTATTTGATATTCCATACCAAATTCTCCGCCAATATTCTTTTTGTTGATTCCGGTTACGATTTCATTAATAAATGAATCTTCATTACCGTCTCCTACCACATCTGTATCAAACAATCCTTCTCCATAGAAGAAAGAAACTTTTGAAGAGTTCATTATTTTGCTGTAATACCCTGTAATCCTTGCTTTGAATTTAGGTGCCTTAAAGATGTAACTTGCGTCAGCACTGATAATATTTTCGCTTGTTAAATCTGGGGTAACATTATTGTTTAAACGCGCATTAGAAAAAACATTTCTTAATGTAGGTGCCTTAGTATAATAAGCTCCATTAAAATCAAAATAACTTCTTCCGCTTAATTTATAAGTCAAACCTCCTTTAAAACCGAAGTTCTCATAAATTTCAGAACCACTTTTACCGTAAGAAGTATTTGCATATATTCCATTTTTATACAATCCTTCTCTTTGATACTCTGATCGCGAGAATGATTCTGCCAAATAGAAATCAATTTTTTTATAGGTAAACTTAAACTGTGTAAAAGCATCAAAAGTAGTCGCATCTAAATTGTAATTGTAGCCATACTCATCTCCTTTTCCAACTCTTCTTCCTGGGTTATTTAAGTCAGACTGACCCGCATCACCTTGATAAAACGGATCAACATCCTCAAAATAAAGACCTCCTAATAAATCGGTTAGCAATTGGTAGTTATGTGATTTTAATCTTTTAAAATTAACACCGCCATTCATGAATATGTTGTCTGACAATTTAGTATTGATAATTGAATTTGCAGCCCATAGCTTATCATCTGTTCTGTCTTCATAAAGGGTATATTTGGCTTTTGCTGGTTGACGCCCAATTTCATTCCCAGAAGAATCATAGATTGGAGTAGTGTTGGCACTATACATAGCATTCCAATCAATTTGCCCGTCAGCTAAAAAGTTTGCTCTCGCTGTATCTGCGTTTGGATTGGTGAGAATAGGATTCCCACTTCCGTCAACACCAGGCACGTATGAACTTGGTTGGTTTAAAAAGTAACTTGGTAAGTTTCTGTAATATGTAGGATCTGGGCTGTTAGCTGTTTGATAATCCAATCTGCTGTTCCCAATGTGCCCTACCTGATAAGATACAGTTGTATTTAAGTTTGTATTGTCAGACATTTTCCAATAATGCGTCAGCATGTTCAATGGCTCTTCAATATCTTTATCTCTTGAATTTCTTTTTCTTCCATTCTGCCATCCCCAATATGAGTTATACTGAAATCCTTTAAGGTTATTTACCTCCTCGGTATTAGGAGATGATTTTCCTCTTCTGTTTTGAGCTAAGATTGAGGTAAAATTTAAAGAGTGTCTGCTATTAATTTTCTTTTCAACACTTGCAAATAATGAATTGGCGCTGTAATCAGTTCCTTCAAAATAACCTTCTTGTGCCCATCTTCTTGATGCGGAAACTACAAACGCCCATCCATTTGTATTAGTACCGGAAGCATATGTTCCCATTGATCTCCAACTATAATTGGTATTCGTTCCTGAAAAGGAAACCCTAGCGCCTCTTCTGTAAATTGAAGCTCTTGTATTGATCTCTTGTGTTCCTAATATCCCCCCAAAAGTATAATCTGACGGAGCTGAACCAGAAGTAAACTCTTGGTTTCTTGTTGCATCATTTAATCCTCCCCAATTACCAAATTGAGGTCTTCCATCATATATTTTATTCATTGAAATGCCATTAATCATGGTGTTCCCATACTCATTATCAAGTCCTCTTATTTTAAAACGGGCTTGTCCCCAATTGAATGCAGCTGTTTGTTGAAATACATCTCTGGAAGCCTGTAATAAGCCTGATGTGTTTTCAGAACCACTATTGTCATCCTCTAAGTCATTGTCGGTAATGGTTACTAAACTTAATTGTTGTTCAGAAGTAATGTCTTCTTCAAGGACTACAACACCTAAATCTACTATTTTGCCCTCTTCAACCTCAACGGCCAACAACTGATCTTTTAATCCGGCACTTTTAATCTGAATTAATTGGCTTCCTTTCGGAACATCTTTAAAAATAAAGACACCCATCGCATCTGTAAGAACTGTTAAGCTCGTATTTTGAATAGAAGCTACAACGTTTTGTAATGGTTTTTGTGTTTTAGAATCTACAACTTTTCCAGTTATTCCAGTTGTAGTTTGTGCAAAACTAAAAAACACTTGCATTACCAATAATGTACTAAAAACAAGTTTTTTCATAAATAAAATTAAGTTAATTTCTCTTTGCCGTAAGCTTAATAAAAACTTAAAGCGGACAAATGTACATCTTTTAATAATATTATCTACTTTTGACTCGAAGTTTGTAAAAAACTTGACAATTAATTAATATATGTTTTATGAGAATTAAAAAGGTTATAGCCGTTTTCTTTATTTTATTCGCAATTTTAGGAGCTAATGCACAAGCAAAAAAATATATAGTGCATACGGTTGCATTCTATAATTTTGAGAATTTGTTTGATACAATTAATCAGACAAATATTGATGAAGAATGGCTGCCGAACGGAGCTCAGAACTGGACTTCAGAAAAATATAAGCAAAAACTACATAATTTAGCAAGAGTATTATCCGAAATTGGAACTAAAGAAAATCCAACTAATTCACCAACGCTAATTGCTGGTTGCGAGATTGAAAACCGTGGAGTTCTTGAAGATCTAGTAAAAGAACCCTTATTAATTAATAAAGATTATGGTATAGTTCACTTCGAATCACCAGATAAAAGGGGAATTGATGTGGCATTGCTATATCAAAAAAAACACTTCAAACCAACAAGTTACAAAAACATCCCTTTATTGATTTATAAAAATCAACTGAATTCGGCTGCAAAAGAAAAAAATGATAGTGACGATGCGGCCGATGACAAATCAGAAATTGATAAAGATTTAGATCGTGTGTTTACTCGTGATCAACTTTTAGTAACCGGATTTCTGGATGGTGAAGAAATAAACGTGATAGTTAATCACTGGCCTTCACGTTCAGGCGGGGAGAAAAAAAGTTCTCCTTTCCGTGAAGCTGCAGGTAGATTAAACCGAAAAATAATGGACTCTATTTACAAAATCAATCCCAATGCAAAAATAATGACCATGGGTGATTTAAATGATGGTTCTTATAACAAGAGTGTCAAAGAAGGTATTGGTGCCAAACGAAAAAAAGAAGAAGTAAAAGAATTTGGAATTTATAATCCTTTTGAAGAAATGTTCTACAAAGGAAACGCAACGCTTTTCTATCGTGATGCCGGAGATATCTTCGACCAAATCATGGTGTCTGAGGCCTTAATTCAAAAAGACACTTCTACCTTTCGTTACTGGAAAGCAGGCATCTATAACAAACCCTACATGATTACAACAGTTGGTCAATATAAAGGATATCCTCTAAGGCATGGTGCTAATGAAATTGGCTATAGTGACCACTTCCCGGTTTATGTTTATCTGATTAAGGAAGTAAAATAATTTTTTAAAGTCTCGAACTTTTCGGGACTTTTTAATTTTATAACTTTACTAAAAATTACTATTATGGCGATTCCAAAACCCTTCAACATCAACAAATGGATTGACGAAAACCGTCACTTACTTAAACCACCTGTTGGTAATAAAAACATTTATGTTGAATCCGAAAATTATATCGTGATGATTGTGGCTGGACCAAATGCCCGAAAAGATTATCATTACAACGAAACTGAAGAATTGTTCTACCAACTAGAAGGCGACATCACGGTTTATGTTCAAGACAATGGCGAAAAAAAAGCGATAAAACTTTCGGCTGGCGATATGTATCTACATCCGGCAAAAACACCACATTCGCCCAACAGAAGCGAAGGTTCTATCGGATTAGTAATCGAGCTGAAACGTGCAGGCACAAATGCAAAAGATGGCCTACTTTGGTTTTGCGACAACTGCAACCACAAACTCTACGATGTCTATTTCCCGCTCACCGATATCGAAAAAGATTTTCTGCATCACTTCGAACATTTCTATAATTCAAAAGAACTGAGAACATGCAATAAGTGCGGAACCGTGATGGAAAGTGATCCAAGATTTACAGTAAAATAAAGTTCACAGTCACAGTCGCAGTTACAGTTTTCAGTTATTGATAAGACTGTAAACTGAGACTGAGACTTTTTTGAGGAGCCCTGCCTGCCGGCAGGCGGGTATTTCCAGCTGTACACTATATCTTTTTATTGTTTTGTCACCCTGAGCGCAGTCGAAGGGCATTCTACAAAACAATAAAAAGGATGCCTTTCCCATCTGGGCTAAAATTCAAAATAAAGATTTACTTTTACAGTTATAAATTTTACAAACAAATAAACGCACTATATAAATGTCAACAATTGCGCAACAATTCGGTATGACCGAAGCTATGGAAAAACTTGGAGTAAACCCTATAAACGAAGGAACTTCAACAGGAAATAACTGGTTTTCTAACGGAGACACTTTTGATTCTCATTCACCGGTAGATGGTCAATTAA
>CALQCV020000062.1 GCA_943329165.2 Candidatus Nitrotoga sp. CP45
AATCATCGAAGCGGGTTTGAAAGTCGTGCAAGGAAAAGGTGTCGTGAATTCCATTTCATTGAAAGAAGGGACAGCAGCGTTCATCCATCACGCTAAGTTGATAAAAAGATACGGAGCAGCAGTAATCGTAATGGCTTTCGACGAAAATGGTCAAGCCGATAATTACGAAAGACGAATTGAAATCTGCAAAAGAAGTTATGATATATTAGTAAATGAAGTTCATTTTCCAGCAGAAGATATCATCTTTGATCCGAATATTTTCCCGGTCGCCACCGGAATGGATGAGCATAAACTAAACGCTTTAGATTTTTTCAGAGCTACCAAATGGATACGCGAAAATCTTCCGTATGCCGGAATTTCAGGTGGAGTTAGTAACGTTTCGTTTTCGTTCCGAGGAAATGACAAAGTGCGTGAAGCAATGCACTCTGCTTTTCTTTATCATGCCATTAAAAACGGTATGACAATGGGAATTGTAAATCCCGAAATGCTGGAGATTTATGATGAAATTGATAAAAACCTACTAGAACATGTAGAAGATGTGCTGCTGAATAGAAGAGAAGACGCAACCGAGAGATTGTTAGATCTAGCCGAAAGTTTCAAAGGGGAAAGCTCCCCTCTCCTTCGGAGAGGGGCTGGGGGAGAGGCTGAATGGAGAAGTGGCTCAGTGCAGGAAAGACTGACACATTCCTTGGTAAAAGGAATTGATGAATTCATAGAAATTGATGTAGAAGAAGCAAGGGCAATATCAGATAAAGCGATTGAAGTTATAGAAATCAATTTGATGGCCGGAATGAATGTCGTCGGCGATTTATTCGGAAGCGGAAAAATGTTCTTGCCCCAAGTAGTAAAATCGGCACGTGTAATGAAGAAAGCAGTTGCTTACCTATTGCCATTTATAAGCCCCCCAACCCCCAACGGTGGAGTTAAGTCATCTCAACATTGGGCTACTGCTAATCCCTATAACTACGGATTGTTAAAACAATTTGCTTTAGAAATGAGAAATAAACCAACTGAAGCCGAAAAAATGCTTTGGAACGTTTTGAGCAATAAAGGAATTGGTAATAAAAAATTTAGAAGACAACATATTATTGGTGATTATATAGCAGATTTTATCTGTTTAAAGTTAAATTTAATTATTGAAGTGGACGGAAGTATTCATCAATTACCAGAAAATCAGATAAGTGATGCTGAAAGAACAAAGTGGTTGTTATCGGAAGGTTATAGAATAATTCGTTTTACAAATGATCAAGTGTTATTTGATTTAGAAAATGTAATTAAAAAAATTAATGCAAACTTGGTAGCTCCCCCTTCGGGGGCGGGGGGGGCTGGAAAAGTCTTAATGGCAACCGTGAAAGGTGACGTACACGATATTGGTAAAAATATTGTGGCTGTAGTTTTGGGCTGCAACAATTTCGAAATCATCGACTTGGGAGTTATGGTTCCGCCGGAAAAAATTATTGCCGCTGCTGTTCAACATAATGTAGATATTATTGGTTTGAGCGGATTGATTACGCCATCGCTTGACGAAATGGTTTATCTCGCTAAGGAAATGGATAAACTGAATATCAAAATTCCGATTATGATTGGTGGTGCTACAACTTCGCGCGCGCACACTGCCGTGAAAATTGCTCCCGAATATAAAGAAACCGTAGTTCACGTAAACGATGCGTCACGTGCGGTGACTGTGGCGAGTAATTTGCTGCAATCGGAAACCAAAGTGGAATATGCCAAAACCGTTCGTGCCGAATACGATAAACTTCGCGATGGTTATTTGAATAGAAGCAAAGACAAAAACTACCATACCATCGAAGAGGCACGTAAAAATAAATTACAATTGGATTGGGATAATTTCACTCCAGTGAAACCAAATTTCATCGGAACAAAAACTGTTGATGTTGAATTGTCAGAACTTGTTGATTTCATTGACTGGACACCATTTTTTAGTTCGTGGGAATTGTACGGGAAATATCCAGCTATTTTGACAGATGAAGTAGTTGGCGAACAAGCCACAGTTTTATTTGCGGATGCTCAAAAAATGTTGGGTCAAATCGTTTCCGAAAAATGGCTTACTGCCAAAGGAATTCTTGGAATTTTTCCAGCAAATACAATAAACGATGATGACATAGAACTCATAACCGACAACCGACAACCGATAACTTTTCTAACTTTACGCCAACAATCCCAAAAAACAGCAGGCGCACCAAACATAGCATTAGCTGATTTTGTTGCTCCAAAAGACAATGGAAAGCAAGATTATATAGGCTGTTTTTGTGTCACAACAGGTTTTGGTGTAGACGAAAAAGCAGCTGAATTTGAAAAGCAATTAGACGATTACAACTCGATTTTAGTAAAAGCATTAGGCGACCGATTAGCGGAAGCTTTCGCAGAATATTTACACCTTAAAGTTCGTAAAGAAATCTGGGGTTATGCATCGGATGAGCGTTTGTCAAATCAGGATTTGATAGATGAAGAATATAAAGGAATTCGTCCCGCACCAGGTTACCCTGCTTGTCCAGACCATTTGGAAAAACCAACCATTTGGAAATTATTAAACGTAGAACAGGAAATCGGAGTAAGACTAACCGAAAGTATGGCAATGTGGCCGGCATCATCGGTTTCAGGATACTATTTTGGAAATCCGGAAAGCAAGTATTTTGGACTCGGAAAAATAAAAGAAGACCAAGTTATAGATTATGCCAAAAGAAGAGGAATATCAACAGAACTAGCCACGAAATGGCTCAGTCCAAATATTGCTGATTAAATCCCAAATCCTAATTCATAAATACTAAATTTAAAAATGAAAGTAACGCAACACATAGAAAACGCTGACGGAAAACCTTTGTTTTCGTTTGAAATTTTGCCACCATTAAAAGGACAAAACATCCAATCTATTTTTGATAGTATTGATCCGCTGATGGAATTTAATCCGCCATTTATTGATGTGACCTACCATCGCGAAGAGTATGAATATAAAGAATTGCCGAGTGGGTTGCTCGAAAAGAAAATTGTTAAGAAACGACCAGGAACTGTTGGTATTTGTGCAGCCATACAAAATAAATATTCGGTTGACGCAATACCTCATATTCTTTGTGGTGGATTTACAAAGGAAGATACTGAGAATTTATTGATTGATTTAGATTTCCTTGGTATTGATAATGTTGTGGCACTAAGAGGTGATGCATTGAAAAACGAAACCTATTTCAAACCTGAAAAAGACGGAAATGAATATGCAACGGATTTGGTTCTTCAGATTCGCAATTTGAATAAAGGTAGTTACCTTGATGAGGATTTGACAAACTCGGCTTGTACCAATTTTTGTATTGGAGTTTCTGGCTATCCTGAAAAGCATATGGAAGCACCAAGTTTGGATAGCGATATTCATTTCTTAAAACAAAAAATAAAAAACGGTGCTGATTATATCATTACACAAATGTTTTTCGACAATCAAAAGTTCTTCGATTTTACAGATAAATGCAGAGCAGCTGGAATTACAGTACCCATTATTCCGGGACTAAAACCTATTGCTACTAAAAAGCAATTAAATTTAATTCCGCATCGATTTTCATTAGAATTACCCGATGATTTGATTATGGCAGTAGTGAAAGCTAAAGACAATGATGCCGTAAAACAAATTGGCATTGAATGGTGTATTGCCCAAAGTAAAGAACTGCTTGCTGCAGGAATTCCTGTTTTGCATTATTATTCTATGGGAAAAGCAGAGAACATTAAGTCGATTGCAAAAGAAATTTTTTAAAATAAATGAAAATTTCGATGCTGAATCTAATCCGTTATATTTGTGCGTTTTAAAATTTAGCATGAAGAAAACACACCTGCTTTTTTTATTGTGCAGCCTTACAGTTTTTGGTCAGAATACTAATCCTTTTTCGGTGGAAGCTTCTATTTTAAGGGGCAATACCTTACCTCACACCGAAGATATGTACCCTTTAGTAAATGGACATCCGCAAGGTTTTATGGTGACGGTTGTCAACAGGACGGATGGTTCTAAAGAATGGCATCAGCCTTATAATTATCCAGATTATGGAGGTTATTTTTTATACCAGGATTTTAAAAGCCAGCCTTTGGGTCAAAACTATTCTCTTGGAGCCTTGTATAATTTTTATTTTTGGAAGAGGCATTTGCAATTCAAACTCGGGCAGGGAATTGCCTACACAACCAATCCTTATGACAAGGAAGATAATAGCAAAAACAAAGCATTTGGAAGCCGTTTAATGGGGAATACCAATATAGGATTGGCTTATGACAATCAGTCCCTTTTTAAAAATATTGGCTTTCATGCTGGAATTTTATTTACACATTACTCCAATGGAAGAATAAAATCTCCCAACAGTAGTGTCAATACATATCTGCTGAATTTGGGTTTTAATTATAATTTATCCGAAGATTTTAAACGCCAGCAAGACACTACTTTAGTCAAGAAATTATATAAGGAACCCATTCGCTATAACTTTGTTTTACGAGCGGGAATTAATGAAAATCCGATTATTAATAGCGGCCAATTCCCTTTTTACCATATAAGTTTTTATGCGGATAAGCGTATCAATAGAAAATCGACTTTGCAGTTGGGAACCGAATTGTTTTTGACAAAATCCATACAGGAATATATTAAATATTACTCGGTAGCCTATCCGGAAGAAAATATTAGCCCAAATACTGATTACAAGAGAGTCGGAATTTTTGTTGGACACGAATTAATGATTAAACGTATTTCGCTCGAAACACAAATTGGTTTTTATGTTTATGAACCTTTTAAAAAGGACATTCCAGTATATGACAGAGTCGGCATTAAATATTATTTCACTAATAATCTTTTTGGTGGATTTACGATAAAAACGCATTTTTTTTTAGCGGAAGCTTTAGAATTTGGAATTGGATACAGACTTTAAAAAAAAAGCTATGAGGAAATTTTCATTATTGATCGTTTTATTTTTGGCACTCACCGCTTGCGAAAAACCAAGTGATTGTTTCGAAAGCTCAGGCCCAACAATTACCAAAGAAGTTGCTGTTCAACCTTTCAAAAAAATAAAAGTATATCGCGGTATTGAAGTAGTCATTACAGAGGGAAGTGAATACAAAGTCGAGATTGTTGCTGGTTCCAATTTCATTGATAATGTGGAAGTAAGACAAAATGGAGACCAGCTTATATTTAAGGATGATGTGAGTTGTAATTGGGTTCGGGCCTATGGCAACACCAAGATTTTGGTAACAACACCAACCCTCGAAGAAATCTATTCAAAAACCGATAGGAATATTAGTTCTAATGGTGTGTTGACGTTTCCTTATATAAGTTTTGTTGCCATGGACAAAGATGGTGATGGAGAAAGTGGCGTAGGAACAGGTGATTTTATTCTTAATGTAAATAATGATTATTTGAATATTGCTAACAATAATGTATCCCGGTTTTATCTTTCCGGACAGACCAATACAGCAAATTTTAATTTCTATTTTGGTGATGGAAGAATAGAGGCTCAGAATTTAACAGCCCAAAATATTATTGTATACCATCGAGGCTCGAATGACATGGTAGTAAATCCTATTCAAAGTATTTCAGGAACAATGAATAGTACGGGGAATATCATTTTAAAAAATGTGCCTCCAATTGTTCAGGTAGAAGAATTATACCAGGGAAGAGTCGTTTATCCTTAACTTATAGTTGACAGTCACAGTCGCAGTTTTCAGATTTTTTCACTGTTAACTGCGAACGCGACTGAAGACTACTTCTTCGTTTTCTCTCTGAAAATTTGCTCCAAGTTCTTGCTTTTCAAACTAATTTGCAACGTTTTGAGTCCGTTGTCATGAGCAAAATCAAACACTTTCGGGCGCATATCATCTTCGGTGGTAAACGTTAATGTCCAAAGATTTGCACTAGTGTTTTTATAAGATTTTATATTGGGCAAACGTGCTAATAAAGTTTCTTCAACCGTTTTGTCAAATTCAACTTC
The DNA here is from genome assembly GCA_943329165.2 of Candidatus Nitrotoga sp. CP45. GTDB lineage: Bacteria > Bacteroidota > Bacteroidia > Flavobacteriales > Flavobacteriaceae > Flavobacterium. Next base: position 5,961 of record CALQCV020000062.1, read on the forward strand.
AATGATTTGCTCTTTTTCATCCGAAACTAATTTGTCCAATTTTTTATCAGTTACGATTTTGCCGTTGTCAATAATAATTACTCTGTCGCAAATCGCTTCTACTTCCTGCATAATATGTGTTGATAGAAAAACAGTTTTGTCTTTCCCAACGTTTTTAATTACGTTTCTGATTTCCACCAATTGATTTGGATCAAGTCCTGTTGTAGGTTCATCCAAAATCAAAACATCAGGATTGTGAAGCAAAGCGGTTGCCAAACCCACACGCTGACGGAAACCTTTCGATAATTGACTAATTTTTTTATGGCTTTCAGGCGATAAACCCGTCAGTTGAATGACTTCTTCGATACGAGATTTCGAAACTTTATATACATCAGCATTGAATGCCAAATATTCGCGAACATATAAATCCAAATACAACGGATTGTGTTCTGGCAAATACCCAATCGAAAGCTGCACCGCTTTTTGATTCTCGGTTACGTCATTTCCGTTAATGGTAGCGCTGCCTTCATCTGCCTTCAGAAAGGTGGTCAAAATTTTCATTAAAGTAGATTTTCCAGCGCCATTTGGACCAAGAAAACCAACAATTTCTCCTTTTTTGATGGAGAAAGAGACACTGTCCAAAGCCTTTTGGTCTCCGAAACTTTTGGAAATATTTTGAACTTCTATCGACATAACTGAAATATTTACCGCAAATGTAAACAGAAAAAAATTTGGTTTATTATTTTTTAGAGTTCTGTTGGTTTTTTTGTGGAAATCAATTTTGAAACAATGATATAAATTGATATATAAACCATTAAGGAATTAAGAGCCATTAAGGTTTATATTTCTTAATGAACCTTAATTTCTTAATGGTTCAAATAGTGAATTTGATGTTTCTCACAATTTCCATAAAAACCTTTTTAGGATTGCGATAACAGTTTTTATCCAGATCCTTATACTGAAATGCAATTATTTTACCGTTCTGATAATGCGACTTTAGCAGCAATTGGCGTTCCAGCGCATACGATTTCAACTTCTAAAATGGATTCGGAAGCAAATTACCACCAACTGAGTGATGAGGTTTCGACTTTGGATTTAGATAATATGACCGAAATTATCAAAGCCATTGCCATTAGTTCAGAAAGTATCATTAGCGGAAAAGACACGCTAACAAGAGTTGAAAAGCAATAAATAGGCGGTTTTTACGAAAACGATAGCGTAACTTTTTTTGTAAAGTCTTGTAAAACCTATGTTTTAATTTTTTACATTAGCGGAATAGAAGTTAACAAATGAAAACATTTAACACCTTTTTTAGCTATTTCTTTTATTTTTTCTTCGGACAAAAGAAGGGATTTGTATTGTGTTATGTGAAGAAGTAAAAAGTAAAACAAACAAAATATAAATCCCAACGAGAGTTGGGATTTTTTTTATTCTGACACGAGCAAAGCGAATTGACGGAGTAATTTAGTTCAGAATTTAATGTTCAAATAAAACATGAAAACAAAAATTGCAATACAAGGAATAAAAGGGTCTTTTCATCATCAGGTAGCACAGGAATATTTTAAGCAGGAATATGATTTGGATGAATGTATGTCTTTTACATCTTTAGTAAAAAGCTTGATTGAAAACAAATCTCAGAAAGGTGTTATGGCGTTAGAAAACTCGATTGCGGGTTCTATAATTCCTAATTACGCTTTGATTGACCGAAATAATTTGCACATCATAGGAGAACATTATTTAGATATTCACATGAATTTGATGGCGTTAAAAGGACAAAAATTGGATGATATTAGCGAAGTGCATTCACATCCTATGGCATTGCTTCAATGCGCTGATTTCTTTCTTCAATATCCAAATATTAAATTGGTAGAAAGTGGCGATACGGCCGAAAGTGCCCGCAGAATTTATGATCAAAAAATAAAAGGTGTTGCCGCTATTGCATCACCAATTGCTGCAAAATTGTATGATTTAGAAATTCTTTCCGAAGGAATTCATACGATTCAAAGTAATAAAACCCGATTTGTAATTGTAAAAACGCAAAACAAAGAATTGCCGAAAGAAGAAATAAATAAGGCTTCCATAAAATTTGAATTAGACGATACGCCCGGGAGTTTGGCAACGATATTAAATGTGATGAACAACTCGAAACTAAATCTAACCAAAATACAATCGATGCCAATTATAGAAACGCCGTTTCACTATTCTTTTTTTGTAGATGTGATTTTTGAAAAATATAAGCATTATGAAAAAGCCAAAAAGATTTTAGAATTGATGACGACACATTTCAAAGTGTTGGGTGAATATAAAAGTGGGAAACAATAACAAGTTCAATAGCAATTACAAAAGTCAAAAGTCAAAAGTCAAAAGCAATTACAAAAATCAATAGAGAACAACTAAATATTGAAATTTGACATTGACATTTAAAAAACATGATACAAACAGCAAAAAGATTACAAAGCGTTCAAGAATATTACTTCTCTCGAAAATTGAGAGAAGTACGCCAACTTATAGCCGACGGAAAACCGGTCATCAATATGGGAATTGGTAGCCCCGATTTAGCCCCGGATATGACCGTTATCGAAGCCATGCAAAAAGCCATGTTTGATGACAAAGCGCACGAATACCAAAGTTATCAAGGTTTGCCGGAATTGCGAAAAGGCATGGCTGATTTCTATAAAAACCACTTTAATGTCGACTTGGATTTCAATACAGAAATTCTTCCGTTGATGGGTTCCAAAGAAGGAATAATGCACATTTCATTAGCGTTTTTAAACGAAGGCGATGAAGTTTTGATTCCGAATCCAGGCTATCCAACTTATGCTTCGGTAACCGAATTGGTTCAGGCAAAAGCAGTATATTATGATTTGACAGCAGCAACCAATTGGCAACCTGATTTTGACGCTTTAGAAAAAACTGATTTATCAAAAGTAAAACTAATGTGGGTTTCGTATCCTCACATGCCAACTGGTGCGAATGGCACTTTGGAGTTGTTTAAAGAACTTATTGCCTTTGGAAAAAAGCATAATATATTGATAGTAAATGACAATCCGTATAGTTTTGTTTTGAATGGAAATCCGCTGTCTATATTACAAGTAGAAGGTTCAAAAGAGATCGCTATAGAATTAAACTCATTATCCAAAACCTATAATATGGCAGGCTGGCGTGTTGGAATGGTGATGGGAAATCCAACATTAATTGATGCTATTCTAAAA
>CALQCV020000063.1 GCA_943329165.2 Candidatus Nitrotoga sp. CP45
ATAAACCAACGAATACTTTTTTAATAGATAAACTCACGCCAAAAACTTTGGGTTCTTTAATCGCGTTGTATGAGCATAAAATATTTGTTCAAGGAATTATCTGGAATATTTTCAGTTATGATCAATGGGGTGTTGAATTAGGGAAACAATTAGCTAATTCTATTTTGGATGAAATTCACGATTCAAAAGTGAAACAGCACGATAGTTCGACCGAATTTTTGCTAAGGCATTTCCTGAAAAACAAATAATTATCAAAAACCGTCTCGTTATTTATAACGAGACCTTTTTTTTATGCCTTTTTCGTTATATTTGTTACTCTAAAAAATAAAAAGATGTACACTTTTGTTCAAAAATTCCATTCAGGTTGGGCTTATTTAGCTTTGTTATTATTAGTTTTTGCAGTGGTAAATTCATTTCTTGGAAAATCCTCTAAAAAAGAATTTACAGCCAAAGACAGAAAAATTGCGTTGTTTGGACTTATTGCTACACACATACAATTGTTAGTAGGTTTAATTTTATATTTTGTGTCACCTCTTGGCTCAGCCTCGATTGGACAAATGGCAGAATCAGATGTAAGATTAACATGGTTGGAACATCCATTAATAAATATTATTGCCATTGCTTTAATAACTATGGGTTGGTTAAAACATAAAAAAGCAACTATTAGCGAAGCAAAATTTAATAGCATTTTCATATTCTATGGTGTAGGATTGGTGTTGATTTTAATAAGAATTCCATGGAAGTTGTGGTTTTAAAAAGTAAAACTAAAAGTCCTTTTCAGGGCTTTTTTTATCAAGGTACACTTTTTGTAATCTGGCCCTCAAATTAAAATACCATTTATGAATAATAAGATATTTATACTGTTTTTTGTGCTGTTTACTTCATTATTTACAGGTATTTCAGCCCAAAGCAAATATCATAAAAAAGCGAAAAGTAAAGCGAAAACATCCAAAGTCATTGAAACCAAAGAGCCCGAAAAAGTTGCCTCCGCTCTAAAAGTTGACAGTGCTAAAATTAAAACAATTTTAGAAATAGACTCATTAGACTTTTATCTTACCAATTTAAAATTAAAGCTACTTAAGAAAAACGCACACGCTTCATATTACCACAATAAATTCAACGGAAGACGTACTGCTAGCGGGAAAAAATTTGACAATAACGGATATACTGCTGCACACAGAAAATTACCTTTTGGAACAAGAGTAAAAGTGACCAACGAAGCCAATGGTAAATCAGTGATAGTGGAGATTACGGACCGTGGACCGTTTTCAAAAGCACGTGAAATAGATTTAAGCAGAAGAGCCTTTATGGACATTACCTCCAACAAAAATTCAGGTGTTGTAATCGTAACGATTCACGAAGTGCTTCAGCCAAAATAATTACCAGCTTTTAAAGGGTTTAACACTCAAATAAGCGTTGTAAAAACGTTCGTCGTTAGTGACTTCTTTGCCAAGCCAACTTGGCTTTTCAAAAGCTTCGTCTTCGAATTGCAATTCTATTTCGGCAATGATTAAACCTTCATTTTCTCCGGCAAAAACATCAACTTCATATAGGTGATTTCCAACTTTTACTTCGTGGCGAATCTTGTCAATTGTACCGCTTTCACAAATAGTCAAAAGTTTTTCCGCATCGGGCAAAGGAATTTCAGTTTCCCATTCCAATCGCGTTGTGCCGGTTGCGTTTCCTTTCCCTTTGATAGTCAAAAAACCTTTCCCTTCTTTTATTCTGATGCGAACAGTGCGCTCCGGTTTCGAATTCAGATAGGCCTGAACAATTCTTTTTTTGGCGAAAGCTTCATTTATAAAAACCTCCGAAAGCACTAAAAATTTACGTTCTATTTCCACCATTTGTAATGAATAAGTAGTTAAAGATATTATAAATTTGTGAAATGGCTGAATCAATTTCACACAGGAAAATTATTCATATTGATATGGACGCTTTTTATGCTTCCGTAGAGCAGTTGGACAATCCCGAGTTGAGAGGAAAGCCCTTGGCTGTTGGCGGAAGCGAAACCCGAGGCGTCGTTTCGGCAGCAAGTTACGAAGCGCGAGTATTTGGGGTAAGAAGCGCCATGAGCGGCGTTCAGGCCAAAAGAAATTGTCCTGATTTGATTTTCGTCCGACCAAGATTTGAACGGTATAAAGAAATTTCAAAAAAGATTAGCGCTATTTTCTATGAGTATTCCGATTTGGTTGAACCGCTATCTTTAGACGAAGCCTATCTTGACGTTACCCATAACAAAAAAGGAAATCCAAGTGCGTCATTAATCGCAATGGAAATCCGAAATCGAATATTTGAAGAAGTCGGAATTACAGCTTCAGCCGGAATTTCAGTGAATAAATTTGTGGCAAAAGTAGCGAGTGATTACAACAAACCCAACGGACAAAAAACAGTAAATCCGGAAGAAGTGGAATCTTTTTTGGAAAACCTCGACATCAAAAAATTCTACGGAATTGGAAAAGTCACCAAAGACAGAATGTATCATTTTGGCATTTTTACAGGAAAAGATTTGAAATCAAAATCGAGAGAGTTTCTGGAAGAGCATTTCAGTAAAAGTGGTTTGCATTTTTACAACATCGTTCGGGGCATTCACAACAGTGAAGTAAAGCCCAACAGAATTACAAAATCGGTTGCGGCGGAACATACGTTTAATGAAAATCTGACTTCAGAAATATTTATGATAGAACGATTGGAACGTATCGCTTCAGAACTTGAAAAACGATTAAAAAAATATAATATTTCAGGCAAAACGATAACGCTAAAAATAAAGTACAGCGATTTTACAACACAAACACGAAGTAAAACATTAGCTTATTTTATTTCTGATAAAGGATTGATTCTGGAGACTGCGAAAGAGCTATTATATCAAGAACGTATGAAAGAGTCGGTTCGTTTGCTTGGGATTTCGTTAAACAATTTGAATACTGAAATCAAAAAAACAGTTGTGGTACAATTGCGGTTTGAGTTTTAAACAACCCCAGACCATTTGCCGAATTGAAGATATAAAAAATCAGTCTAATTTTGAAAACGGTTCCGATTTCATAAGCTTAAATTAAACTTAAATGACTTGTAGGGTAAATCAATTTTTGAACCATATAAGTCATTTAAGAAAATAGAAGATTGACTACTAAAAAAAATTATTTTCTATTAAGTTTAGATAATAATCTTAAGAATTCGATATACAGCCAAACTAACGTAATCATTAATCCCATAGCGCCATACCATTCCATATATTTCGGCATTTTGTTTTGCACGCCTTTTTCAATTTGGTCAAAATCTAGGAATAAATTTAGTGCCGCAATAACAATAACAAAAGCGCTAATTCCGATACTCATCATAGAGTTTCCATAATGAATAGGTTGAAAGCTGGTAAACATTGACAACAACCAAGAGAACAAATAATATGTTGCAATTGCCAAAGTCGCTGCAAGAACTACCGATTTAAATTTCTCGGTAACTTTTACAATTTCATATTTATATAATCCAAAACAAACCATAAATGTAACGAACGTGCAACTTACAGCCTGAATTACAATTCCGGGATACATTACTTCGAAAATGGCTGAAATTCCACCGATAAAAAGTCCTTCAAAAATAGCATAACCTGGTGCTAAAAACCCAGAATATTGAGGTTTGAATGTAGCGATAAGTACCAAAATAAACCCAACAATAGCGCCACCAATTGCAAAAACAATCGGATTCGTCATTGACCAAGTTACAGCAGCACTTGCAATTAATAAAATCAACATTAGGAAACTTTTATTGATAGTTCCCGAAACGGTCATTGTTTCATCACGGTCAATAATTTTAGCTTCATGAACTTCTGCAGCTGCTGAAGTATTTGTAAAAGTTTTGTTTTTGAAAAACGGGTTATTTGAATTCATAATTCTTGTTTTTAAAATGTAAAAGTATAAAATTATTCTATTTCTGAAACTCTCAAAGTGTTCACCATTCCTTTTTCGGCAACCGGCATGGCTGCTAGGTTGATAAGCATATCGCCTTTTTTTACGTATCCATTTTCTTTGGCAATATCATTTACATCGCCAACGGTATCATCGGTACTTACAAACTTGTCATAAAAGAAAGCGTTAACACCCCAAAGCAAACTCAATTGCGTCAAAATTCTTTTGTTAGAGGTATACACTAAAATATGAGATTTTGGTCGCCAAGCCGAAATTTGAAAAGCGGTATAACCACTGTTAGTTAAGGTTGAAATTGCTTTTGCCTTAATCTCATTGGCCATAATCGCCGCGTGATAACAAATCGATTTTGTGATAAAACGTTTGGTTCTAACGTAAGGCGGATTTTGAGGAACATTAATTAACGGAGAATCTTCAACAGCTTCAATAATTTGGGTCATCTTTTCGATTACCTCCACAGGATAATTACCAACCGATGTTTCTCCCGAAAGCATTACCGCGTCAGCACCATCCATAACGGAATTAGCAACGTCATTTACTTCGGCACGAGTTGGCGTTAAACTCGTAATCATCGTTTCCATCATTTGTGTTGCCACAATCACCGGAATACGGGCAGTTTTTGCTCTGTGAATTAATTTCTTTTGAATTAATGGAACTTCATGCGCCGGAATTTCCACACCTAAATCACCACGAGCAACCATTAATCCGTCACAAAATGCAACGATTTTATCAATGTTTTCTACGGCTTCCGGTTTTTCAATTTTGGCAATAATCGGTATTTTATAAGAAGAATGCTTGGCTATCAAATCAGCGAGTTCTTCCAAATCTTTTGGGGTTCTAACGAATGAAAGTGCTATCCAATCTACTTCTTGTTCAATCGCAAATAAAGCATCCTTGATGTCTTTTTTGGTCAAAGCTGGCAAAGAAACTTTAGTGTTTGGAAGGTTAACACCTTTTTTAGATTTTAATGGTCCGCCCTGAATTACTTTACAAACAACTTCTGTTGTACCATTTGTCTCTAGTGCTTCGAACATTAATTTCCCATCGTCTAAAAGAATAAATTCCCCCGGATTTACGTCACGCGGGAATTCTTTGTAGTTCATGTAAACACGTTCTTTTGTTCCGGGAATATCTTCGGCAGTTTGAAAGGTGATGATATCACCTGGATTAACGACCACATCTTCTTTCATTACACCAACGCGAAGTTTTGGACCTTGTAAATCGGCTAAAATTGCAGTGGTGTATCCAAATTCATCATTCAAACCTCTAATGATATCAATTCTTTCTTTTACATCGGTATAATCGGCGTGAGAAAAATTAACACGAAACACATTTACACCAGCGTCGATCATTTTCTTAATCACTTCTTTCGAACTACATGCTGGACCAAGTGTGGCCACGATTTTGGTTTTTTTTCTAGTTGGCATTATATTTAAAAAATTAAATTATTTTTTGATTTTATTTTTTCGACCTCTACGGCGTAAACAGTGCTTACTCTCTTTATTTTTTTAATACTATTTGTAATTTTTGACACATCAATTTTGACTTCACCATTTTCAATTTTTAAAAAATAATCTACTTTTTTAAATTCGGGAATCAAATAAATTTTTGTCGAAAATTTGTTGTTGCTTTCGGCAAATAACCCTTGATTGCTATTTTGTGAAGGAACAAATAAATCATTTTGATTTTGAACTAAATTCCATGCAATGTCTTTTGAATCTTCAAAAAAAAATCTCGTAAATTGTGTTTCGCCTTCTTTGTTACTAATTTGAATATTACATTGGCCTTTTTGAAGATTAATCGGCAGGTTTTGATTTATGTAATAAGCCAATCGATAATCTTCTAAAGTGGAATGAATCGCAATTAATTGATAATCTATTTTTTCGTAGGCTTTCTTTTCCTCTTCATCGCTAAATAATTTGTGAACAATAGCCATAAATTCGCAAAATTTCCTGTAAATATAGTTTATCTGTTACAGATTTTCACATACAAGGTTTTAGCTTAACGTTATTTTATGAACGATAACGTTATAGTTTTTTGAGAATCTGCACTATTTTTTGTTAATTTTCTCCTGAAATACAAAATAAGCACGTTGCGATGCTTTTTCTTCTGCCTTCTTTTTCGATGTCGCTCTTGCTTTAGCTATCACTTTCTCATCGATACTAAGTTTAACCCCAAAATATTTTTGCCCATCGTTACCGTTGTCATCAAAAACATCAAAAAAGAATGATTTTTTTTCTTTTTGACACCATTCAATCAGCAAGCTTTTGTAACTAATAACTTTTCCTTCGAGTTTGGCAATGTCAACATACGGAATGATGACACTTTTTTGGATAAACTTTTCACAAAAATCATAGCCTTTATCAAGAAAAATGGCACCAACCAATGCTTCAAAAATATTGCCGTGTATGTTTTCGCCAAAGTGCTGCGTAGGCACTTTACTTTCTACAAATCGGATTAAGTTTAAGTCTCTTCCCAATTCATTTAAATGTTCCCGACTCACAATTTTGGAGCGCATTTTGGTCAAATAACCTTCATCTCCAGCAGGAGCTTTATTGTAAAGATGTGCAGCAATTACAGCACTTAACATGGCGTCGCCTAAAAATTCCAAACGCTCATAATTCATTGGATTTCCTATTACATCAGTTTGATTTGTGGAGCGATGGGTGAATGCTTTTTGGTAAAATATAATAGACTGTGGTTTGAAACCTATTATATTTTGAATTTCGTTAAAAAAAATCCCGTCTTCAGTTGAACGGGATTTTTGAAATATATTTTTTAGAATTTTCATCTAAAATTAATCTTTTAATTTTTTGAATAATACGCAAGCATTGTGACCACCAAATCCAAAAGTGTTACTCATCGCTACATTGATTTCTCTTTTTTGAGCTTTGTTCAATGTTAAGTTCAAACTTGGATCAATATTTTCATCCACGACAGTATGATTAATTGTTGGAGGAACAATACCGTATTTCATGGCCAAAATAGAAGCAATCGCTTCAATCGCGCCAGCTGCACCAAGTAAATGACCAGTCATTGATTTGGTAGAATTGATATTGATATTTTTAGCATGACTACCAAAAACAGCACTTATTGCTTTCAATTCAGCAACATCACCAAGCGGAGTTGAGGTTCCGTGAGTATTGATGTGATCTACTTCTTCCGGTTTCATCCCGGCATCGCGAAGTGTGTTATTCATAACTGCAATAACGCCAATTCCTTCCGGATGTGGAGCCGTTAAATGGTACGCATCTGATGACATTCCGCCACCACCAACTTCACAATATATCTTAGCACCACGTGCTTTTGCGTGTTCATATTCTTCCAAAACTAAGGCACCAGCACCTTCACCAAGTACAAATCCGTCACGGGTAGCATCAAAAGGTCTTGAAGCAGTTTCCGGACTTTCATTTCGTGTTGATAAGGCTTGCATCGAATTAAATCCGCCCATTCCGGCGATAGTAACCGCAGCTTCTGAACCACCGGAAACGATGACGTCACACATTCCTAAACGGATGTAATTGAAAGCATCAATCATGGCATTGGCAGAAGAAGCACAAGCAGAAACTGTAGTATAATTTGGACCCATAAATCCATTTCGCATCGAAATGTGAGCGGGCGCAATATCGGCAATCATTTTTGGGATAAAGAAAGGATTGAAACGTGGAGTTCCGTCGCCTTGCGCATAACTCATTACTTCTTCTTGGAAAGTCTCTAATCCGCCAATTCCGGCACCCCAAATTACACCAACTCTTTGTTTGTCGACATTGGAATCCGTAATCCCGGCATCCGCAATGGCTTCTTGGCTTGCTGCAACAGCATACTGTGCAAACTTATCCATTCTTCTTGCCTCTTTGCGATCCATATAATCTTCAATGTTGAAGTTTTTGACTTCGCAGGCAAATTTTGTTTTATGCTTTTCGGTATCATAATAGGTAATTGGAGCAGCACCACTAACGCCATTAATTAAAGCGTTCCAATATTCAGCGATGTTATTACCAATAGGTGTAATTGCACCTAAACCTGTTACTACAACTCGTTTTAACGTCATAATTTATTTTTTACAATTGTATTTAAACAAATAATACCCATGTTATCTTCAAATATAATCATTAAAGAGACAAGGGTATTTCAATATTTTTGAGATTGGATGTCAATCAGTTTTACTCTTTTAAGTAAAAATAATAAAAATCCGTGAGCCTAGTTCAAGTCCCACGGATTCGTAATTATTATTTTTTTGCTTCTTCGATGTAAGAAATAGCTTGACCTACAGTAGCAATGTTTTCAGCTTGGTCGTCTGGAATCTGAATATCAAATTCTTTTTCGAACTCCATAATCAACTCAACAGTGTCTAATGAATCAGCTCCTAAATCATTGGTGAAGCTTGCTTCTGTTACAACTTCGTTTTCATCAACGCCTAATTTGTCTACAATAATCGCTTTAACTCTTGATGCAATGTCTGACATAATTTCTAATTTTAATTTTTAATTTGTTGGCAAAAATAAAAAACTTTATCTTAAAACAACATTTTTGTTAGTAAAAGTGGCCACGAAAATAAATAAATTATTTCAGAATCTTCTAAAAACATGGTTTTAATTCAAGTATTTATTCTTTTTTTGTGGTGTAATTTTGTTTTAAATGAAATCGCCGCAGCCAATTAAACAATTATAATGACGGCGATTCCATATTCCTTTGAAAAATAATGTTATCTTCATATGAAAAAGATTTTGCTTTTTGCTTCAGGCACTGGTTCCAATGTGGAAAATATTATTCAATATTTCAAAAACAACCCCGATGTTGAAATAGCTGGTGTTTTCAGTAACAATTCAAATGCTATAGTTTTAGACAAAGCAAAAAAGCATAATGTTCCAACACTTATTTTCAATAGAGAACAACTTACAGAAGGATTTGTTTTAGATAAAATGACGGAGTTTAAACCCGACCTGATTGTTTTGGCGGGTTTTCTATGGAAAATGCCCGAAGCAATAGTAAACGTTTATCCCAATAAAATAATCAATATACATCCGGCATTACTCCCAAAATATGGAGGAAAAGGCATGTATGGAATGAAAGTCCATCAAACTGTTTTGGAGAATAAGGAAAAAGAAACCGGAATTACAATTCATTATGTAAACGAACATTACGACGAAGGTGAATTCATTTTTCAGCAAAAAGTTGCTATCGAAGATTG
>CALQCV020000064.1 GCA_943329165.2 Candidatus Nitrotoga sp. CP45
CTTTTCAAATATTGATTTTGATTGTCAAACAAAAGGTTGTAAGCGGCAGACCAATCTTCGTCGATGCCAATTACGATTTGCTTTTTGATTTCGGCAGCATTTTTTTTGAGTAAATCGCTTTTTGAAATTACTTCTAAAACTTCTTCGTTATTAGGTGCTTTTTTACAATAAAAACTCAACAATTGCAGTCTTCCTTTGGCTATTACTTTTTCGTTTTTGTAATATTTGGAATAAATTACTTTCAATATAGCCGAATTCTCCGCTTCTTGCGAAAAAGCAACAGAAGAAGTCAGCAGCAAAACGATGACGGTTTTTAGTAATTGGGGTTTCATTTGTATTTGGTAAATCGAATAATTTCCTTCAAATATAAAAAAATCGTTACTTTCGTGCTATGATTTTGTTCCGAAAATTACTCTTTCCTTTTGCCATATTGTATGGTTCTATCACTTATTTAAGAAATTATCTTTACGATAAAGGTATACTAAAATCCTATTCCTTCGATATTCCTGTTATTGTTGTCGGTAATTTGAGCGTTGGCGGTACCGGAAAAACACCTCAAATAGAGTATTTAATTCGGCTGTTATCTCCTAATTATAAAGTAGCAACATTGAGTCGGGGTTACAAACGAAAATCAGAAGGCTTTATTTTGGCTGATGCTGCTTCAACTGTTGAAATTTTAGGAGATGAACCTTTTCAGTATTTTAAAAAATTTCCAGACATTCAGGTTGCTGTTGATGCTGACAGAAAAAACGGAATTGAGCAATTATTGAATCAAAAATCTAGACCTGAAATTATTTTGTTGGATGATGCTTTTCAGCATCGCAAAGTAAAAGCAGGTTTTTATATACTTTTGACGGCTTATGAAGATTTATTTTGCGATGATTTAATGCTGCCAACAGGAAATCTTCGCGAAAGTAGAAACGGAGCTAAAAGAGCTAACTTAATTATAGTAACCAAATGTCCGCCTAACATTACCGATAGTGAGCAGGAGAATATCAAAAAGAGAATTGGAGTCGACTTGACAATCTTTTTCAGCACCATTGCTTATGATGAAAAAGTGTATAATGATAATGATAGTATAGCGGTTAGCGATTTAAAATCAACACCAAAAATTTTACTTGCAGGAATTGCAAATCCAAATCCGTTTTTTGATTATTTACAAACTGACAAAGATGAGGTTATGACATTTTCTGATCATCATCATTTCAGCGGAAGCGATATTTTAAACATTAAAAGCCAGGCTATTGATAAAATCATTGTCGCAACCGAAAAGGATTTTGTACGTTTGAACTCTGAAATTTTAGTAAAACAATTATACTATCTGCCTATTAAAAGCAAGTTGATTTCAAATCAAGATGATTTTAATCAATTAGTTTTACGTTATGTGACGACTTAGATAAAAATTCAACTCAGCTGGGTTTTGTTTATTGTAAAACAATTACAACACGTCTGGCTAGCTCTAAACTCTGCAAATCATTTTTGTCTTCACTCAATATTTCATCTATTCCTTTTGAAATTAGGGAAATTCTTAATGGGTCAATACCGTACAATACCATAATTTCCTTAATTTTTTCTGATCGCCTTAAACCTAATCTTCTGTTAAATTCTTCTCCACCTCTGTTATCAGTATATCCATTTAAAGTGGCTTTAGATTCCGGGTATTTTTTCATGTAAGATATAATAGCAACTATTTTTTTCTTTGAATCTTTGTTTGGGTTTACTTGATTGAAATCAAAGAATACTTCATTATTCCCATCTTCAAAAATTGACCCAAAATCTTTCTCTTTTTGAGTTAAATTTGAGGTGCTACTGACATTTTCTTTGTTTTTAGCAACGGTATTTTCTCCAACAACTTTTCTTCCTTTTGAATCTACAATTGATCCTGCAGCAGTGTTTTTTTCTAAATCTAAATAATCTGGAATACCATCTTTATCAGTGTCTTTTTGCAGGTTTTGTATTTTTGCTTCATAATCTAGCATTTTCTGAGTTTTAATTAATGCTAAATCATTCCAATCCCAATCAGCATGTTGCTTATTTTTACCCAAATAATAAGTGAATCCAATAGTCAAGTCGTGCATGATACCATTTAAATTATTATTTTTAGCTGCATAGTCGTGACCATCCCAATTTAAATGTTGTCTAAAATTTACAGTATATGAAAAATCAGTATTTAAAACTACACGATCTGTGATTTTAAATTGTGGTGTAATACCAATTATAAATCCTCCATTAGAATCCATTTTACCTGCAAATCTACCTTCTTTAATTTTTAATTTATTTATTTGTGGCCCAAAATGTGCCAGTAAACCCAATCTAGAAGTAAATTGATCAAAGTTAAGTACGTGTCCCATATTAATTACTCCTTGAAAGTCAATTTTATACAATTCATTTTCAAAAGATTCTGAGCTACTTCCGGCTGCATTAGCTACAGAAACATAAGTTACACCCATGCGAATTCCAAAGTAAGTAGAAAACATATATCTAGTGCCTATATCAAAATGATTGAACTTATTAAAGGCAAAATAGGTATCGTTATTTGATGAAAAATATTGTGGTGTATAAGGAGAAATGGGCTTCCCAAATCCAGTATTTGCTTCAATTGACCATTTATTAAAATTCTGTACTTGTGCTTTTGCTGAAGTGAAGCAAAGAACAAAATAAAAGTAAATATGTAAAAAGACTTTTAATTTCATAAAATATATCTTATTTTTTTTAGGATTAAGAACACCTATTAATATAAAAAATTATTAGTTTGCGAAGGTATATAATATAAATCATACAACAATTTTTTTTCGGTAATCTATCGATAAGTTTCGATTAAAAGTAAATAAGTCAAAAAAATAAAGAAGATTATGCTTTTGTTTAAAAAAACTATTTTGTAACCAATTGATTAGAAGCGTTAATTTTTAATTCAAACTTATATTTGAATAAATTAATTAATACTTAATATTTTATTTTACTTTTGAATAGTCAATTTATTGTTTTTTTGTGAAAAATTAAAGCTATTATAATGTGGGAACTTGTTCAGGAAACCGTTGATTATATCAAAAAGAAAACCAATTTCACGCCCGAATACGGCGTTATTTTAGGTTCAGGATTAGGAAGTTTTACTGATGATATCAATATCGAATTTACATTGTCGTATAATGAAATTCCAAATTTTCCAGTGTCAACTGTTCAAGGACATAAAGGCGCGCTTGTTTTTGGAACAATAGGTGATAAAAAAGTTATGGCAATGCAGGGACGTTTTCATTTTTATGAAGGCTATAACATGAAGCAAGTCACGTTTCCTGTGCGCGTGATGAAATATCTTGGCGTTACTAAATTGGTAGTTTCTAATGCTTCCGGTGGCGTAAATTCGGATTATGAAGTAGGTTCAATAGTCGTTATAAAAGATCATATCAATTTTTTCCCAGAACATCCGTTACATGGAAAAAATGAGGAACGTTTTGGACCAAGATTTTTGAATATGAACGAAGCTTATAATAAAGCAATGATTAACAAAGCAAAAGCAATAGCTGTTGAAAATAATATTACCGTTCATGATGGCGTTTATCTTGGTTTGCAAGGCCCAACATTTGAAACTTTTGCAGAATATAAAATGGTAAAAGTTCTTGGAGCTGATTGCGTCGGAATGTCAACTGTGCCAGAAGTTATTGTCGCCCGACATATGGGAATTGAATGCTTTGGACTATCTGTAATTACCGATATGGGTGATGTTGAGACGGCCATGGAAGAAGTAAGCCACGACGAAGTTTTAAAAGCAGCAGCAAAAGCTGAACCTCATGTTAGAAAATTAATTAAAGAACTAATTCTGCAGTTCTAACTCAAATTCGTAGCGATAATTCTATAGAAATTTTCGGGTTCGAATGGTTTGGTAATTACGTCGGTCATGCCAAATGACATTAGTATTTCTCTGTTTTCATTCAGGGAAATGGCTGTTAAGGCAATTATAGGCATTTTGGTATCATATTCCCGGATTTTCTGAGTGGCAATAGTACCATTTATACCCGGTAAATGGACATCCATCAAGACTAAATCGAAGTCATTTTCTTTGCTGAGGATTTCAACAGCTTCTTCTCCATTTTCGATAATTTGACAAATAACTGCTTTTTTCTCAAGCATTTTTTTAGTTATCATTTGGTTGATTTTGTTGTCTTCCACGACCAAAATATTTTTGCCAATTAAGATGTCGTCTGAATACAATTTCTCTTTTTCAACTACAATTTCTTGTGTTCCATGTTGTAGATTTAACTCGAAATCAAAAGTAGTTCCCACACCAACTTCACTGATCAAATTAATTTCTCCGCCTAATAAGTCGACCACTTTTTTAACAATGGTAAGGCCTAAACCTGTTCCGCCATATTTTCTGTTAATTTCGATAGAACCTTGTGAGAAACTTTCAAAAATAGATTCTTGTTTATCTTCAGGAATACCAATTCCAGTATCGCTTATAGCAAAATTTATTCTGGAGTAATCTTCACCGATTTCGATTAGTTTGGCGGTAATTTTTACTTCTCCATTTTTGGTAAACTTCAGCGCATTATTGATAAGATTGATAAAGATTTGCGATAGCTTTGTCGGATCGCTTAGCAGAATTTCGGGAACCTCCGGATCAACTTCTAAAATAAATTTATTATTGTTTTTGGATGCAATTTCCAGCATTGAGTTTTGAATATCGAGCAACAATTGTTTGATGCTAAAATTGATGTATTCAATTTCAATAGTATTCGAGTCGATACGGTTAATTTCTAGAATTTTATTGATGAATTTCAACAGATAATTTCCCGAAAACTTCAACGAATTTAAATAGTGTATTTGATTTTCCTTCGGATTATCGTCAATCAATAAGTGGGTTATTCCGGTGATTGCATTCAGTGGCGTTCTGAGTTCGTGGCTTACAGTTGATAAAAATTCAGCGCGGGCTTTTGATGCTTTTTCGGCATTATCTTTTGCAATTTGCAACTCGAAATTTTTCTCTTGTAAAGTATTGTTAGATTGTGTTCTAATGATGTTGTTTTTATATAAAGACAAACTCAAAAGCGACAAAATCGCAATCAGCGCAATAGCCAAAATACTAATAAGTTTGCCAAATTTGTTCGTTTTCTGTTGCGTTTCATTTTCTTTTGTCATTTGATCAATGACTTTCAATCGTTCACTTTCCTTGAAACTTAAATAGTCATCGGTATTTAATTTTTTATTGTACAAAAGCGAAAGACTGTCTTTTAAATCTAGATGCGCTTTTAAATAAGCATACGACTTTTTTACGTCAAGTAGTTTTTCATACGATTTACTCAAATCAAAAAGGATTTTTGCTTTTTGGTCTAAGTTTTTATCTTTGGTACTTAACAGCAAGGCTCTGTTGAGATAGTTTACACTTAAATTACTGTGATTTAATTTTTGTTCAATCGTTCCAAGTTGGTATAGTGCTTCAGCTTTGGTTTTAAAAACATCTTTTGTATCGTCTTTGGATATGATTTCATTAAATAGTTTAGAAGCCAATTCCGTCTTGCCATTATTCTTATATAAAATACCTTTTTGCAGATTCATAAAAGGTGAAGCGTCAATTTTTAGTAAAGTATAAATGGATTCTGCTTTGTCAAAACTGTCTTCGGCTTTTTCAAATTCTTCCAAACTCATATAGCAAAGACCAATGCTGTAGTAACAAAACGCATAATTTGTTGACGGTGTAAGCTGATTGTATAAATTGGCGCTATTTGTAAATGAGTATAAAGCATCATTCCATTTTTTTATCTCAAAATAGGTTGTACCTAATGAGAATAATGCATCAGCTTTTCCTTTAATGTTATTAAACACTTTAGCATAGTTATAAGCTTTCTGAGAAAATGCAAGAGCAGATTTATAGTTGTTTGTTTTTTTATTGAAGTTGGCTAATTGAATATAATAGGAGGTGCTATCAATTTTTTTTATTGACATTTTTTGTCCAAAAAAGACAAAAGGAATAAAAAGGAAAATACAAATCCATTTCATTTTGTGCAGCTAAATTAATTATATTATAAAATTAGGAAATCATTTTTCTAACAACAGTATTAAATCGATTATTCTTGATGAATAACCAATTTCGTTATCATACCAGCCCACAACTTTGACCATTTTGCCAATCACAGAAGTTAGTTGAGCATCAAAAAGGCAAGAGTTTTTATTGCCAATAATATCTACTGAAACGATGGGATCTTCGGTATAATCAAGAATTCCTTTGAGTGAAGTTTGCGACGCTTTTTTAAAAGCAGCATTGATTTCTGCAATGGTAACTTCTTTTTTTACATAGCAGGTGATATCGGTTAGAGAACCATCTGGAACTGGAACTCGAATACCACTTCCCCCAATTTTCCCTTCCATTTCCGGAAAAATTTTGGTTAATGCTTTCGCTGCGCCAGTTGTTGTTGGCACAATACTTTGGCTTGCACCACGTGCGCGACGCAAATCTTTATGTGGTTGGTCGTGTAAACTTTGGTCGGTCGTGTAGGAATGAACCGTTGTGATATATGCTTGCTCAATACCGCAAAGTTCGTTAATGATTTTAATCATTGGTGCGGCGTTATTAGTAGTACAGCTAGCGTTTGAAATTATGTTTTCTGTTCCGTCTAATATATTTTCGTTGACACCAAGTACCACGGTTTTAATTTCGAAAACTTCAGATGGTGCAGAGAGAATTACTTTTTTGGCTCCGGACAAAATGTGTTTGTTGATATCTTCAAAAGTGCTGTATTTACCGGTACTTTCAATGACAAAATCAATGTGCTTCCATTTGAGGCTTGAGATTTCTTTTTCGTGAAAAAACAAATATGGTTTTCCATCTACAATTATCGATTGGTCATCAAAGGAAACGTCAAAAGGTAAAACGCCATGAATACTGTCGTATTTTATTAAATGCGCCATGGTTTTATTGTCGGCTATGTCATTGATAGCTACCACTTCAATCGAAGGATGATTGAGAAGTAAACGGAAAAGATTTCGACCAATGCGCCCAAAACCGTTGATGGCGATACGTGTTTTCAAATTCGTAATTGTTAATTCGTAATTCTATAAAATATGTTTTTCTGCGTGATAGGACGAACGAACTAACGGACCACTTTCTACATGACGGAACCCCATTTCCTTACCCAATATTTCGTATTTCGCAAATTGTTCCGGAGTAATGAATTCTTTGACGGGCAAATGTTTTTTACTTGGTTGTAAATATTGACCGATAGTAACTATGTCTACATTTTGGTCACGCAAATCGCGCATGGTTTGTATTACTTCTTCTTCCGTTTCGCCAAGACCAAGCATAATGCCCGATTTGGTTCTACGAATTCCTTGGTCTTTGAGGTATTTTAAAACAGCTAAACTTTGGTCATATTTTGCCTGAATTCGGACTTCGCGCGTTAAACGACGAACGGTTTCAACATTGTGTGATACTACTTCCGGATTGGCTTCCACAATTCTGTCAATAATTCTTTCCACACCTTGAAAATCAGGTATTAGCGTTTCTAGAGTTGTTTCTGGATTCATTCGGCGAATGGCCTGAACCGTTTCTAACCAAATGATAGAACCCATATCTTTTAAATCATCACGGTCAACGCTTGTAACAACAGCATGTTTTATTTTCATGATTTTGATGGAACGCGCCACTTTTTCAGGTTCGTCCCAATCTACCGTTTCCGGGCGACCAGTTTTTACGCCACAAAATCCACACGAACGCGTGCAGATATTTCCTAGTATCATAAATGTAGCAGTTCCTTCACCCCAGCATTCACCCATATTTGGGCAACTTCCCGAAGCACAAATAGTGTTGAGTTTGTATTTGTCAACTAGACCACGAAGCTCCGAGTATTTCTGACCAATAGGTAGTTTTACTTTGAGCCATTTAGGTTTAGTTACGCTCAGTTCGGCTGCGCCTCGTTTGCCTAAGGGTAAATTATTATCTAAGATGGTTTCCATTATGAAGTTTTTTGCGGTACAAAGATAAAGAATGTAGTTTGAAGATTATTGATTTTTAGCATTCAGATTTTTTATCTTTAAATAGAGAAAGTAGATTATGCATTACTTATTCCACATAGTCCAAATCAGTATTATGGGTTTCATTTATTGTCAGTGTAGCATAAATTGCTAAACCAAAGGCAATCAAACCAATAATAGCTGCAGATAGTATTACGGTTTGAGTATGTTTTAGATAATCAAAACCAATAAGCATGATTGGAACGGATCCTCTTACCATATTAGGCACACTAGTAGTTGCCGTACTTCTCATGTTGGTACCAAATTGCTCTGCTGCGACCGTAACAAATAGTGCCCAGAATCCGGAACCAAATCCAATCCAGGCGCAATAGAAGTAATACATATTTTCGGTTTTCTTGCCACTAAAAAGAAGTAATATTACTCCGAGCATTGTAAACAGCAACATATATAAGATTGCTTTCTTTCTTGATTTTAATAAATGGGAAAACCATCCACTAGTAAAATCACTTATCGAAGTCGCGATATAAGTCCACATGATTGCCTTTCCGGGATTTATGGAAGCGATACCCATTTCGGGTGCGAATTGGTTTGCCATAAAAACTAAAATCCCGATGCCATACCAAATCGGAATTCCAATGAACACGCATTTCAAGTATTTGACAAAACGTCTTTTATTGGTAAAAAACGAAAAGAAATCACCACGTTTGACAGCGGTATTTTCCTTTACAATTTTAAACATACCACTTTCGGCCACACTAATTCGCAATACCAATAATGCTAAACCCAGCAATCCGCCTATGATGTAAGCTGTTGTCCAACTTCCTGCTAATTCAACTGTAAATTGAGCAACCACTGCACCAAGTAAACCAAAACCTGCTACAATTGACGTTCCAATGGCTCGCAATTCTTTAGGCAGCGTTTCGGAAACTAAAGTGATTCCGGCACCTAATTCTCCTGCTAAACCAATTCCGGCAATGAAACGCAACACAGCATAAATAGTTCCTTTATCGGCAAAGTTCATTTGAGGTAAAAAACCGCAGGCAATATTGGCTAACGAATACACAATGATAGA
>CALQCV020000065.1 GCA_943329165.2 Candidatus Nitrotoga sp. CP45
AGCAAATTTATCCTTTATTAAAGAAGAAGAAGTTTTCTTTGAAAATGTAAACCTGAATTCTCAAGTTTGGATGAGCCATAGTGACACTATTAAACATTTACCAACTAATGGTCTGAAATTGGCCAGTACCAAAGATGTAGAAAACGCAGCGTATAAAATCGAAGGCGAAACAACGTATGCGATTCAGTTTCATCCTGAAGTCTATCATTCAACTGACGGAAAGCAAATTCTTGAGAACTTTTTGGTTAAGATTGCACACGTTCCTCAAAACTTTACTCCAAATGCTTTTGTAGAAGATTGTGTAAAAGAATTACAAGAAAAAGTAAAAAATGACAAAGTGGTACTCGGACTTTCAGGCGGTGTAGATTCTACGGTTGCCGCGGTTTTATTGCACAAAGCTATAGGTAAAAACCTCTATTGTATTTTCGTCAATAATGGTTTGCTTCGTAAAAATGAATTCGAAAACGTTTTGCATCAATACAAAGACATGGGATTGAATGTAAAAGGTGTTGATGCTACAGCCCGATTTATGAATGCATTAGATGGCGTTGAGGATCCGGAAGCTAAAAGAAAAGCTATCGGTAATGCTTTTATCGAAGTTTTTGATGCTGAAGCACATTTAATTGAAAATGTAACTTGGTTGGCTCAAGGAACAATTTATCCTGATGTAATCGAATCAGTTTCAGTAAAAGGGCCATCGGCAACCATCAAATCACATCACAATGTGGGTGGTTTACCCGATTATATGAAACTCAAAATAGTGGAACCATTACGCATGTTATTTAAAGACGAAGTGCGTAGGGTAGGGAAAACATTGGGCATCGACCCGGAACTTTTGGGAAGACATCCATTTCCCGGACCCGGATTGTCAATTAGAATTTTGGGTTCAATCACACCAGAAAAAGTTAGAATTCTGCAAGAAGTTGATGCCATTTTTATCAACGGATTAAAAGAACACGGATTATACGATAAAGTTTGGCAAGCAGGAGCCATTTTACTTCCTGTGAATAGCGTTGGTGTAATGGGAGATGAACGCACGTATGAAAAGGTAGTTGCGCTTCGTGCCGTAGAATCGACCGACGGTATGACTGCAGATTGGGTTCATTTGCCTTATGAATTTTTGATGAAAATCTCCAATGAGATTATCAATAAAGTAAAAGGTGTGAATCGGGTTGTTTATGATATTAGCTCCAAACCACCAGCAACAATCGAATGGGAATAGTGTTGTTAACACAAGAAAGTTAATGAAAAAATTGGTAATTTATAGAGAGTTTAAAAAGATTTGCTAACTTTAGACGTTAAATAAACAAGATAAGTAAATGAAAAACCGTATTCTTTTTTCAATATTTTTAACCCTATTTTCCTTTGTTTTTACCGTTTCTGCAAAACAAGAAAAATACACGAAACATACTGTTGCTAAAGGAGAAACTATCAATATGATAGCTCAAAAATATAAGGTTACGCCCTATGATATTTATAGTTTAAATCCAGATTCTCAAAACGGAATTCAATTGAACAGCGTTTTGTTGATTCCGTCATCAGCTTCAGTAGTGGTTATCGATTCATCTCAAGCTGTAACGCAAAGAAGTAGTTCAAATACACATTTAGTGCAACCCAAAGAGACATTGTATAGCATTTCAAAACAATATAAAGTAACTGTTGACGCAATAAAAGCAGCCAATGGAGATTTGCTAAACGATGGTTTGAAGATTGGACAGAATATCAAAATTCCAGCTTCAGATAGCGGACAAAATGTTGCCGTGTCCAAACCTGCCGAAGCTCCAAAAGTAGCTGCTCCTCTTGTTTCAAAACCAGTCGTTGTAAAAGCGCTTCCAAAAGTTGAAACACCAAAAGGAGAAACTACGTTTCACATTATTGAACCCCTAGAAACAAAATATGGTATTTCTAAAAAGTACGGAATGACTATTCCCGAATTAGAGCGCTTAAATCCTCAAATTGCTAATGATTTCCCAATTGGTTTTAAATTGGTAGTTATAGGAAATGCTGTAAATCAAGCAGTTTTAGGCGCGGGTAAACCAACTGCTTATTCCACAAAACCATCAGTTAAAACAGGAATAGCGGCACCATCAAGTACAAAAAAGTATTTAGAAGAATATGTGGTTAAACCGAAAGAAACTATTTTAAGTATTGCTAATGATTTTGGAATGTCGGAACAAGAATTGATTTCGTTAAATCC
This sequence comes from Candidatus Nitrotoga sp. CP45, assembly GCA_943329165.2. GTDB lineage: Bacteria > Bacteroidota > Bacteroidia > Flavobacteriales > Flavobacteriaceae > Flavobacterium. The sequence goes on from CALQCV020000065.1 coordinate 2,198, forward strand.
CGAATTAAAAAGAGGAATTAAATTAGGAATGATACTGCGCGTACCCAAAGGACAGCGAGAAGAACCTGTCAAAAAAGAACAGGGAAATTTACTAAAAACAATCAACACTAATGCGAGGAAACAACTCGCATTACTTTTGCCCTTTAATATTTCAAAGCTGGAAAGCGACACTTTAAATTCTACACAAGCCAGATTGAAAAAAGATAAATTTTTGAATTTGACTTTAGATTTCTATTCAGGTGCTTTAATGGCGATTGACTCAGCCAAAGTTTTAGGGATGAATGTTGATATAAAAATTTTAGACTCACAGGAAACTAAAAACTCTTCGAACGTAGCAATGTTGGTGCAACAAAATAATCTTCAAAGCATGGATGCTATTGTTGGGCCATTTTACCAAACCAATGTCGAAAAATTAGCAGAACTGCTCGAGCCAACTAAGACTCCGGTTATTTCTCCGTTATCGAAAGATGTTGGTAAAAAATACACTAATTTATACCAATCGATGCCAACAGCAGAGTTGTTGCGAAGCTCTATTTTTGACTTTATCAAAGCCAAAAGCAGCAACATTATCGCTGTTGTTGATAACAAAAAAGGAAGCGTAAAACAATACATTCAGGAAATGCAGCCCGACGTTAGGATCGCGGGTTTGAGTGCCAAAGGAACTTTTGTGGCCGATAGTTTAAAAGTCTTGTTCCAAAAAGACAGACTCAATTATGTGGTTTTAGCTTCTGAAAGTACGGGAATGATTTTAGCCACTACTTCTGCAATGTTAGCTGCGCAAAAAGAGTATCAGGTACAGTTGGTAATTTTGGAACAAAACGACACCTTTGATTTTGAGGAAATTTCGTTAACACGATTAACCAAATTGAAACTGCTCTATCCATCGCTTTCCAGACCAAACGAAACAGATAAAGCCAATCAATTTGATGCGAAGTATAAAAAGATTAATAAAATTACACCAAATCAATATGCCATTCGAGGTTTTGATGTAACTTTTGATACCTTACTTCGATTATCGCAGGAAGCAACTTTTGAGGAAACTATTCAGGTTTCACCATCTGAACAAATAGAAAACAAATTTGATTATGTGCAAAATGCAACTGATGGGTATTCTAATAATGGAATTTACATCTTGTATTACGACACTGATTTAACTATAAAAGAAGTATTATAATGAACACATCAATTATTAGGTATTTAGGTGAATTAAGAACTTCATCCATGCATTTGCAATCGGGAACAGAAATTCTAACCGATGCGCCAACAGATAATCATGGCAAAGGTGAAGCGTTTTCACCAACAGATATGGTAGCTAATTCTCTGGGAACTTGCATGATTTCGATTATGGCGATTAAATCAAAAGATTTGGATTTGGAATTAAAAGGGTCAACAGCAGAAGTAACCAAAATTATGCAAGCTGAACCAAGAAAAATTGCCAGAATTAAAGTGATTTTAAATATGGCTGTAGCCACTTCTGATAAAAACAAAACCATACTCGAAAGAAGTGCGTTGACCTGTCCGGTTTTCTTAAGTTTGCATCCGGATATTGAAAAAGTCATTACTTTTAATTGGAAATAACAATAGTCAAATGTCATAAAGTCAAAAGTTGTAAAGACCTCTGATTTTTTACAAACGGCTTTAGCACTTTAAGACTTTCGACTTTGGACAAAAATCAACAACTCCTTATCAAACTCGCCCATACGAAAATGCCTTTCGGTAAATATGAAGGCTATTATCTTATCGATTTACCCGAGTACTATGTGGTCTGGTACAGCCAAAAAGGTTTCCCAAAAGGACAACTAGGTGAGCAACTCCAACTCGTTTACGAACTCAAATTAAATGGTTTGGAAGAATTGGTTCGGAATATAAAAAAACAATATCCGAAACTTTAAATTCATTCTTTTTTTCTTTTTAATTGTTAATTGTCAATTGATAATTATCAATTAATAATCGTATTTTTGCCTCGTTTTTTACAACAACTACAACACAACAACTACAAAAAAAATGAATGAAACAAAATACATTTTTGTTACCGGCGGTGTGACTTCTTCGTTGGGAAAAGGAATCATCGCAGCATCTCTTGCCAAGTTACTACAGGCGAGAGGTTATCGAACGACCATTCAAAAATTTGACCCTTATATCAATGTTGATCCGGGAACTTTAAATCCCTATGAACACGGTGAATGTTTTGTAACTGATGATGGTGCAGAAACTGATTTGGATTTAGGTCATTACGAGCGTTTTTTAAATGTTCCTACTTCACAAGCCAACAATGTTACCACAGGAAGGGTTTATCTTTCAGTAATTGAAAAGGAGAGAAGAGGTGAATTTTTAGGCAAAACGGTTCAAGTTGTTCCTCATATCACCAACGAAATAAAAGAACGTATGCAATTGCTTGGGAAGTCGGGAGAGTTCGATATTGTAATTACAGAAATTGGAGGAACGGTCGGAGATATTGAGTCACTACCTTACATCGAATCAGTGCGTCAATTGGTTTGGGAATTAGGAGAAAGCAACGGAATCGTAATTCATTTAACATTGGTTCCTTATCTGGCTGCAGCCGGAGAATTGAAAACAAAACCAACACAGCATTCTGTTAAAACCTTGATGGAAAGTGGAATTAAAGCAGATATTTTAGTTTGTAGAACCGAGCATGAATTATCGGACGAATTGCGTCAAAAATTGGCCTTGTTTTGCAATGTAAAACGGGAAGCGGTTATTCAGTCTATCGATGCTTCAACGATTTATGAAGTACCAAATCTTATGCTTGAAGAAGGTTTGGATATTGTGGCGTTAAAGAAATTGAATCTGCCAAAAAAGGCGGCGCCGGATTTAAGAAACTGGAACACTTTCTTACATAGATTAAAGCATCCGAAGCAAACTGTAAATGTCGGTCTGGTTGGGAAATATGTTGAGTTGCAGGATTCTTATAAATCAATCTTAGAATCATTTATTCATGCTGGTGCGTCAAATCAAACCAAAGTGAACGTAATTTCGATTCATTCGGAATATTTAGACGCCAAGACGGCAGAAGAACAACTTCAGGGTTTAGACGGTATACTAGTTGCGCCAGGATTTGGCGGTCGTGGAATTGAAGGCAAAATTGATACGGTTCGTTATGCTCGCGAAAATAATATTCCGTTTTTCGGAATTTGTCTAGGAATGCAAATGGCGGTTATCGAATATTCTAGAAACGTTTTGGGGTTAAAAGATGCCAATTCAACTGAGATGAATGAAGAAACACCAGACCCCGTGATTTCACTTATGGAAGATCAGAAAACCATAACGGAGAAAGGTGGAACGATGCGTTTAGGTTCATGGAAATGTGATATTGCTGATGGAACTTTGGCTCACAAAATATACGGAACAGCACAAATTTTGGAGCGTCACCGTCACCGTTATGAATTTAATAATGATTATAGACAACAATTAGAAAAAGCAGGATTAATTTGTTCTGGTATAAATCCAGAAACAGGTTTGGTTGAGATTATCGAATTAGAAAACCATCCATTTTTTATAGGAGTACAATACCATCCGGAATATAAAAGCACCGTTGCAAATCCACACCCAATTTTTGTTAGCTTTGTGGCCGCAATGGTAAAACATAAAAATAATTAAAACACTGAATCCCGAAGCTTCGGGGCAGCATTACTATGGAAGAAAAGAAATTTGATTTTAATACAATAATTGGTTTTGGGTTGATATTCGTTATCATCGTTTGGATGATGTATAACAATAGTAATAGCGAATTGAAAGAACAACAAGAAAAAGCCAAAACAGAGAAAGCCGCAAAAGCAGCTGTGGCGGTAACTCCAAAAGAAACTGCTAAAACCACAACAGATACTGCTGTAGCCGATTCAGTTAAAATTCAAAAACTTCAAGGTACTTTAGGAAGCTTTGCATACTCAGCGACTTTGCCTTCTGCTACAGCAAATTTCACGACTTTAGAAAATGAATTTGTTAGTTTAAAAATTGCTAACAAAGGCGGTTATGTTGTGGAAGCAATTTTGAAAAAGTATGAAAGATTCAAGAAAAATTCGGGGCAATTAATAGAATTGATAAAAGATAATAATTCCAGTTTTAATCTTCAATTGCAAACCAAAGACAATCGTGTATTAAATACGAAAGACTTATATTTTGAGCCAACATTGACCAAAGTAGGCGACAATCAAATCCTTTCGATGAAGTTAAAAGCCGGTGCAAATGAGTATTTGGAGTATAAATATTTTTTGGCACCTAATAAATATTCAGTCGATTTCGATATCCATTCTCAAGGACTTACTACTGTTTTAAATGCTTCAAAACCTATTGACTTGCAATGGGATTTGAAAACGTACCGAAATGAAAGAAGTATTTCCTATGAAAATCGTTATGCCGAAATTTATTTTGAGCATGAAGATGGAAAAATCGATTATGTTGGACAAGGAGATGATAAAGAGGAAAATCCTGAAAAAGCCACTTTTATTGCTTTCAAACAACATTTTTTCTCCACTATTTTATTGACCAAAACACCATTTGCCACAGCAAAATTACATTCAGAGAATTTGGTTAAGGATGATAAGAGAGACACCATTTTCACAAAACAATATAAAGCAACAATTCCATTAGCATTTACAAATGGAGAGTTAGATTATAAAATGAATTGGTATTACGGTCCAACAGATTATAAGATATTAAAAGATTATGACAGGAATCTTGAAAAAATTGTTCCGTTAGGTTGGGGAGTTTTTGGCTGGATAAACAAGTTTATTTTCATTCCGTTATTTGGGTTTTTAAGCTCGTTTATGGGATTTGGAATTGCGATTATTATCTTCACTATTTTGATAAAAATTGCAATGTCGCCTATTACTTTTAAATCATTTTTATCTCAAGCTAAAATGAAAGTGTTGCGTCCTGAAATTACGGAAATTGGAGAAAAATTCAAAAAAGATCCAATGAAAAAACAACAGGAAACAATGAAACTTTACAACAAAGCTGGAGTGAATCCTATGGCTGGTTGCATTCCGGCCTTGATACAAATTCCGTTTATGTATGCCTCGTTTCAGTTTTTCCCTTCCGCATTTGAATTGAGACAAAAAGGATTCCTTTGGGCGGACGATTTGTCATCATTTGACCAGATATTCAAGTTACCCTTCAATATTCCGTTGTATGGTGATCACGTAAGTTTGTTCCCGATTTTAGCTGCGATTGCAATTTTCTTTTATATGAAAATGACTTCAGGCGACCAGGCAATGGCACAACCACAGCAAGATGGCATGCCGGATATGGCAAAAATCATGAAAATAATGATTTATGTTTCACCGGTAATGATGTTGATTTTTTTCAACAGTTATGGTTCAGGGTTAAGTTTGTATAACTTTATTTCCAACTTAATTACTATCGGAATTATGTTGGTTATTAAAAGATACTTCATCAATAGCGATAAGATTCATGCTCAAATTCAAGAGAATAAAACGAAAGTAAAAACAGAAAGTAAGTTTCAAAAGAAGATGCGAGAAATGATGGAACAAGCTGAAGCTCAAAAGCAATTGCAAAACAAAAAGAAATAATAGTTCAGTTATACATTTTCAAAACGCTGTTAAAAACATATCTTTAAACAGCGTTTTTAATTTTAGAAGCCATGAGAGTACTAATAATTGGTCACGGAAATATGGGCAGAACTTATGCCAATAGTTTTATTAGTTCCCGATTTATTAAACCCGAAGATATTTTTGTTTTGGTCAGAAATTCTGATTTTTCCGCCATCGAAAGCGCTATTCCAAAAACTAATTTTTCGACTTTGGTTTCCGATAAAATTAGTGATTTTGACATTGTGATTTTGGCAGTAAAACCGCAAGATTTTAGTGTTTTAGCACAATCAATAAAACCGTTTTTAAAAGACAGTCAAATTATTTTTTCGGTGATGGCCGGAATTACAATAGCCAAATTAGAAAGCCAACTTTCCTGCTCAAAAATTGTGCGTTCGATGCCTAATATTCCAACACAAATCGGAATGGGAATGACTGTTTTTACTGCCTCTTCGAATGTTGACAGAAAAGAATTATTCATCATTCAAAACCTAATAAATACTACAGGAAAATCAGTTTATGTTGAAAACGAAAAACTTATAGATGCTGCCACAGCTATTTCAGGAAGTGGACCGGCTTATGTTTTTTATTTTATGCAATCCATGATAAAAGCCGCAGTCGATTTAGGTTTTAACGAGTCGGAAGCAGAGTTGTTAGTCAACCAAACATTTATGGGTTCAGTAGCAATACAAAACAGTTATTCATTATCTAACGAAGAATGGATTGCCAAAGTAGCTTCAAAAGGCGGTACGACCGAAAGTGCTTTACGCGTTTTTGAAAAACGAAATTTGGAAAATAATATTGTAGATGCTGTAAAAGCTGCAAATGACAGAGCCTTAGAATTAGGATCATAAAAAAAGTGCAATTATTTCTAGTTGCACTTTCTGTTTTTCATAGCAATCTATAACTTCTATAATACAGGTTTTAAAACTCGGTTTACTCCATGAATAACTCCGTTTGATGCTTGAATGTCTGCTTGAAACACTCCCGATAAATTATTTGCAGTATTTTAAAATAGTTTGTTTTTTTTGGTTCGCTAATTGGTTAAACAGAAAAGTTTTGATTAAAATAATTTCTTGAGTTGTTTTACGTTATAAGTAAAGACTATTTTTGTTGAAGCATGAAACACATAAAAAACATGAAATACATTATTGCACTATTGTTAACCTCTCTTGCATTGTATGCTCAGGATTTTAACAAAGTAGATGAAAACGGCAAGAAGCAAGGTTTGTGGAAAGGCATTTATGAAACATCAAAGCGCCCG
>CALQCV020000066.1 GCA_943329165.2 Candidatus Nitrotoga sp. CP45
ATAAGCAGTTGATGAAGTTTTTCTTTCTTTTGTTTTTGTAATGAGAATTGTAAAATTTAAAAACACTAAAACGGTAATTGATGCGGCAACAAGCCAAACAGTTTTTGAGGAAAATTTATTATCTTTTTGAATTCTTTGTTGAATTTTTGAAAACAAATCATCATTTGGTTCAACAGATTTAATTCCGTTAGTGCTGTTCAAAATGGTTGTAATCCAATTATTTTTTTCCATGCTTGTGCTGAATTTATTTATTCTGAATTCATTTCAGAAGTTCAGTATTTACTTTGACGAATGTTGTTATTTTTTCTTGCGGTACTGATTAAATTTTTCGGATAATTTATCTTGTAGCGACACTTTTGCTCTGAAAACCAAGGATTCAACCGATGAAATACTGACTTGCATGATCTCAGCAATTTCAGGATTGCTTAATCCGTCAAGTTTAGATAAGAGAAAAGCAGTCTTTTGATTTTCGGTTAACGTATTGATTACAGCAAAAAGAATTGTAGCTTCTTCTTGATTTTCTATCAAAATCCCAGGATGTTCAAATGTAGTTTTGTTAAGATATTCAGCTTCGTTTTGGCTTTTCTTTCCAAAAATAAAAAAGCGCTTCTGACTATTCTTTTGCTTAATATAATCCAAACATTGGTTAATGGTAATACGATAAATCCAGGTTTTATAAGACGAATTTTTATTGAAGTTCTCCAGAGAATTATAAACTTTAACAAAAACATCTTGAGTAATTTCTTCTGCATCTTCAATATTTTGTAAATAATTCAGTGCCACATTAAATACGAGTGTTTTGTATTCATGATATAATTTTTCGAAATGAAATTGGCTTTCAATCATTTGGTAAAATGTCAACTTTCGACTTGCAATGATACTAAATGATTTTTTACTAACTATAAATTATTCTATATTTGAACTTTCAATTAAAAAATCAAAACTAATTTTTATAAAATGAAATTATTAGAAGGAAAAGTAGCCATTATTACTGGAGCTAGCAGAGGAATTGGGAGTGGAATCGCAAAAGTATTTGCACAGCATGGAGCAAACGTAGCATTTACCTATAGTTCATCTGCCGAATCAGCTTTGGCTTTAGAAAATGAATTATTGGCGATGGGAATCAAAGCCAAAGGATATAAATCAAATGCTGCCGATTTCAATGAAGCTCAAAAACTATCAGATGATGTAATGGCAGAGTTTGGAAATATTGACATCCTTATCAACAATGCCGGAATTACCAAAGACAACCTTTTGATGCGTATGTCAGAAGAAGATTTTGATAAAGTCATCGAAATCAATTTGAAATCGGTATTTAATATGACCAAAGCGGTCCAAAAAATCATGTTGAAAAACCGCAAAGGTTCTATCGTAAACATGAGTAGTGTAGTAGGAGTGAAAGGAAATGCCGGACAAGCAAATTATGCTGCGTCAAAAGCGGGTATGATTGGTTTTACTAAATCGGTTGCTTTGGAATTGGGTTCAAGAAATATTCGTTGTAATGCTATTGCTCCTGGTTTTATCGAAACTGAAATGACAGCTAAACTTAACGATGATGTCGTTCAAGGTTGGAGAGATTCTATTCCGTTGAAACGCGGCGGAACTCCCGAAGATGTCGCCAATGCTTGTCTTTTCTTTGCTTCTGATATGAGTGCCTATGTTTCAGGACAAGTGTTGAATGTTTGTGGAGGTATGTTAACTTAGTATTCAGTTTACAGTCTCAGTTAGCAGATTAAACTGAAAACTGCGACTGAAAACTGCGACTTATTTTAAAATTGAACACTAAAAAATATGAACACCACAACAATCCTGTTATTACTCGTATCAATACTAATTGCTGCTGGTTTATCATTTTACCAATATTATTACAAAGTCAAAAGCAAATCAAAAGTCACTTTACTTTTGGCTTTTTTGCGTTTCTTTTCGATTTTTGGATTGTTACTTTTACTTATAAATCCTATAATTTCACGAAAAACGGTTGAAACGGTTAAAACACCCTTGCCTCTTGTTATTGACAATTCAGCTTCTATTACTGATTTGAAAGCTGATAAGTCGGCAATGGAAGTCTTTCAAAATCTTTCTGAAAACAAAAAACTTGCTGATAAATTTGATTTACAAGCCTATCAGTTTGATACTGATTTTATGCCGGCAGATACAATTGATTTTAAAGGAACACAATCGAATATTGATGTGGTTGCCAAAAATCTAAAAAACATATACAAGAACCAGCATTATCCCACTGTTTTAATTTCTGATGGAAATCAAACTTCTGGCGAAGATTATGTTTTTGGATTCAATCCCGAAAACAAGGTCTATCCATTGGTAGTTGGCGATACTACAACTTATTTGGATTTAAGAATCACTCAATTGAATGTCAATAAATACGTGTTTCACAAGAATAAATTCCCTGTTGAAGTTTTCCTGAATTATGCCGGAACCAAAAGCATAAATGCCCTATTTAAAATCTCGCAAGGCAATAGTGTTCTTAACGAACAAACGATTGCTTTTTCTCCATCTAAAAAATCGGCAACGCTAAATGTTATATTGCCTGCAAATAAAGTTGGGCTGCAGATTTTAAAAGCTACTATTTCATCAAAAGAACAGGAAAAGAATACGTACAACAATGTTAAGAATTTTGCGGTAGAAGTCATCGATCAAAAGACAGAAGTGGCGCTGGTTTCATCAATTTCACATCCTGATTTGGGTGCAATTAAACGAAGTATTGAATCTAATGCACAAAGAAAAGTAACTATCCTTAAACCAAATAAAATCAATTCGTTAACAAATTATAATATTTTGATATTATATCAGCCAAATGTTGAGTTTAAAGCTGTTTTTGATCAAAACGAAAATGCTAAAATTAATACTTGGATAATAACAGGAAACGATACTGATTATAACTTTTTGAATCAAAACCAAAGCAGTTATACTTTCAAAATGAGCGGAAGTAAAGAGGATTATTTGGCTTCGTTTGACAATCAGTTCAATTTATTTGCTTTGGATAATATTGGTTTTGAACAGTTTCCACCGTTGGAGAATCCTTTTGGAGCGATAACTGCCAATGGCAATACTAATACGTTATTGTCTTCTACCATTCGCAACATCCCAACTAATCAGCCATTGATGACTTTTGTTGAAAATCAAGGCAAAAGAAGTGCTTTCTTATTTGGTGAAAATATTTGGAAATGGCGAGCTAATAAATATATTGACAAAAAAAGTTTTGCTGATTTTGATATTTTCTTAGACAAAACCATTCAGTATTTAGCATCAAACAACGCCAGAAAGTCTTTAGTAGTTTCACATGAACGCTTTTACAATTCGGGTGAAGGTATTGAAATCACAGCGCAGTTTTTTAACAAAAACTATGAACTTGACGAAAAAGCACGACTCACAATCTCGGTTTCCAATGCCAAAACCAAACAAGTAAAAAATTATGATTTGCTAAGAACAACGAATGCTTTTCAAGTTAACCTCGATGGATTAGTTGCGGGAAATTATAAGTTTACTGTAAAAGAATTAAATTCGAATTCCGTTTATTCAAGTAGTTTTGAGGTATTGGATTTTGATATTGAAAAACAATTTGTAAATCCGGATTGGAGCAAACTAAACCAATTGGCAAAACAAACCAAAGGCAAAGCATTTCTGCCAAACCAAACAGATTTACTCATACAACAACTGCTCGCGGATGATAGCTACAAAGCCATTCAAAAAACTTTGGTAAAGAAATCACCTTTGATTGATTGGGTTTGGTTGTTGGTTTTAATTGCCATTTCTCTTGGCGCAGAATGGTTTATTCGAAAATATAATGGGATGTTATAATTCTTGCTTCGGTAACTTTTATTTGTTTTTTAACAAACAAACAAGCCTTTTTGCTTAAATTCGTAACACTAAAAATCACACATGAAAATTGCCATTGTATGCTATCCGACGTTTGGAGGTAGTGGAGTAGTTGCCACCGAATTAGGCTTAGAACTTGCACATCGCGGCCACGAGATTCATTTTATTACCTATCGTCAACCGGTGAGATTGGCACTCTTAAATTCAAATGTGCATTATCATGAAGTTAATGTTCCCGAGTATCCTTTATTTCATTATCAACCCTATGAGTTAGCGTTATCTAGCAAATTGGTAGATATGGTTAAACTTTACAAAATAGAATTGTTGCATGTGCATTATGCAATTCCACATGCGTATGCTGGTTATATGGCAAAGCAAATGTTGAAGAATGAAGGAATAAAAATCCCAATGGTAACTACACTTCACGGCACCGATATTACTTTGGTGGGAAATCATCCAGTATATAAACCTGCTGTTACTTTTAGTATCAACAAATCGGATATCGTGACTTCTGTTTCACAAAATCTAAAAGATGAAACCAATAAATTGTTTAACATCAAGAAAGAAATTCATGTGATTCCGAATTTTATTGAGTTAGACAAAATTCGTAATGAAAGTCAGATTTCCTGTCACCGCTCCGTTATGGCTAAAAAAGAAGAACGAATTGTAACCCACATTAGTAACTTTAGAAAAGTAAAACGAATTCCGGATATCATCAAGATATTCTATAAAATACAACAAAAAATTTCAGCAAAATTAATGATGGTTGGCGATGGTCCGGAAAAATCAAGAGCGGTACAGCTTTGTAAAGAACTTGGTATTGAGGATAAAGTGATTTTCTTTGGAAACAGCAATGAGATAGATCAAATTCTTTCCTATTCTGATTTGTTTTTATTGCCATCAGAAACCGAGAGTTTTGGTTTAGCCGCACTAGAAGCAATGGCATGGAGTGTCCCAGTAATATCAAGTAATTCAGGTGGTTTGTCAGAAGTAAACTTTGACGGCGTTTCCGGATACCTTAGCAATGTAGGAGATGTTGACAGCATGGCAGAGAATGCCTTAAAAATACTTTCTGACGATACAATTTTAGCCCAATTCAGAAAAAATGCATTGGGTGTCGCTCAACAATTTGACATCAAAAATATACTTCCATTGTATGAGGCACTATATCATAAAGCTATTAAAAATTCTAAATGAAGAAAATAATTTCAACACTAGTAATTGCGCTACTATATTCATGTTCATCAACTACGAATATAGCGAACAAACCGTTATATGAAGTGCTACTGGTCAACAATGATGGTGGTTCGAGCATAAAATTTTATGAAATATTCACTGAATCAAAAGAAATCAAAATGCTTTTAGGTGATGAAACTTTACGTAAAAAAATAAACGCTGATGATATAACCACATCTAATTTTGTTATTTTTAATGCCGGACCAACATTGGAAATAAACAATAAAGTTACAATTGAAAATGTTATAGAGACACCAACTCAAATTGAAGTTTATATTAAGGATGCCCAAAAGAATATTGACGCAGTTCAAACAGATGATGAAACTTTGTACCCTTATACCGTCATAAAAATAAACTCGAAGAAACCAATTGTTATCAAATAAAAATTCCCGTCTCGTAAAAGATGGGATTTTTATTTATGTGTGATTTTTATTAAAATCTGTAACGAATACCAAGCGCGATGTCTGGACCGAATCTATTATAGTTATTATCAAAATCACTTCTGTCATCACCAAAGTATAACTCAGGTCTTAAATCTAAAGACAACTGAATTGGAACTTCTTTAAAATTGTATTCAATACCGATATCACCTGCAGCTAGCAGGAATGTTCCTCCATCGTCAACCGGATTGCCCGGTCCATTGTAGCTCCAGCTTCCAATACCGGCACCAATACCTGCGTACCAATTGAAGCCTCCGTCGATATTCCAAACCCATTGGTAAATACCTACCAATTTCATTGCATCATAATTTCTGCTGTTTCTCCACCCTAAATCCAACTCTAAACGATTATTTTTAGACAAACCTCTTTGATAAGATAGTTCTCCTCCAAAACCATCGTTGTCTCCTAAACGAAGTCCTAAAGCATTTTTTGAAATGTCCTGAGCCTGTGCGCTAAATGCTAATCCGATTAGCATAAAAGCAGATAAAATGATTTTTTTCATTATTTAAATTTTAATTAGTTTTTGACAAATGTCGGCTAAAATAATAACGACTGTCTTATATAATATTAGAAATTTATTACACAATTTCTGACCAAACCAATCAATTATAAAATATTTTTCTTTTACATAAATCACAGAGGCGACTAGTTGCTGGTTTATAAAGTCTTCCTTTATAAATAAATTTTCTATCTAAAGTAGTTTATTCGGTATAACCAGTTGAAGATCTTACCAAAATAACTTTTAAATAATAATCTTTTGCACTTTTAAACTTTACGCTATATTTGTTAGCGCGAGGCTGTAAAGCCAAATTGAACGAAGTAAATCAATATAATATGGCTGGAAATACTTATGGAACACTTTTTAAACTTACCACTTTTGGTGAATCACACGGAGTTGCTTTAGGCGGCATTATTGATGGTTGTCCTGCCGGAATTGAAATCGATTTGAATGCTATTCAAAACGAAATGCAACGCAGAAAACCTGGACAATCTTCTATCGTTACCCAACGAAAAGAAGAAGATGAAGTGCAATTGCTTTCAGGGATTTTTGAAGGTAAAACTACAGGAACGCCAATAGGTTTTATCATTCCAAATACCAATCAAAAGTCAGATGATTACTCCCATATCAAAGACAGTTATCGTCCAAGTCATGCCGATTATGTTTATGAAAAAAAATATGGAATTCGCGATTATCGCGGTGGAGGCAGAAGTTCCGCCCGAGAGACAGCTTGCAGAGTTGTAGCAGGTGCCATTGCTAAACAAGTTTTATCTACTATTAAAATCAATGCTTTTGTTTCTTCTGTTGGCGATATTTTTATAGATAAGCCTTATCAAGATTTAGATTTTTCTTTAACAGAAACCAATGCAATTCGTTGTCCCGACTCCGCGACTGCCGAGAAAATGGAAAACTATATTAAGGAAATACGCAAACAAGGAGATACTGTTGGTGGAACAATAACGTGTGTTTTACAAAATGTTCCTATTGGTTTGGGCGAACCCGTTTTTGATAAACTCCATGCCGAATTAGGCAAAGCAATGTTGTCAATAAATGCAGTAAAAGGTTTTGAATTTGGCAGCGGATTTTGTGGTGCCACAATGAAAGGTAGTGAACACAACGATTTATATAACGAAGACGGAACTACTAAAACGAATCTTTCTGGCGGAATTCAAGGTGGAATTTCAAACGGAATGGATATTTATTTCAGAATAGCTTTCAAACCGGTGGCGACCTTAATTCAGAAACAAGAAGTGTTGACTAATGAAAATACGTTGGTCGAACAACATGGCAAAGGGCGACATGATCCTTGTGTGGTTCCAAGAGCAGTGCCTATTGTAGAAGCCATGGCAGCAATAGTGCTAGCTGATTTTTATTTAATAAACAAAACGTATCAAAAATAGTATGCAGTATTCAGTCGCAGTTGGCAGTAAACTATGCCTGAAAACTGCGACTGTAAATTGGGCCTGAAAACTGCGACTGAAAACTGCGACTGAAAACTGCGACTGAAAACTGCGACTGATAACTATATAAAATGACTACAACTCAAACCAAAAAAAAATCTATCTTTTCCAATCTTACGGTTCAGATTTTAATTGCGATGATTGCCGGTGCTTTGCTTGGAATTTTTGTCCATAATAATTATACCGAAGCTGCTGCTAAAGATTTTAGTGGTTACATAAAAATGTTAGCTACTATTTTCATTCGATTTGTGCAAATGATTATTTCTCCATTAGTATTTACGACGCTCGTTGTTGGTATTGCAAAACTTGGAGATATTAAAGCCGTCGGAAGAATAGGAGGAAAGGCATTGGGCTGGTTTTTTACAGCTTCATTTATATCCTTATTAATAGGAATGTTTTGGGTAAATACCTTGCAACCAGGCGTTGGTTTGAAATTAGGCAATGTAGATATATCAACTGCAACAGAAGTTGTAGAAAAAACAGAGGGTTTTTCGGCTCAAAATTTTATCGAGCATATTATTCCGAAAAGTATTGTAGAAGCGATGGCAACAAATGAAATATTACAAATCGTAATTTTTTCTATTTTCTTCGGATTGGCTGCCGCTTCAATAGGCGATCACGCAAAACCAGTCGTAAATGCTTTAGATAAAACCTCACGCATCATTTTGAAGATGGTGAATTATGTAATGAAGTTTGCACCGATTGGAGTTTTTGGTGCTATAGCCGGAGTGTTTGCTATTCGGGATTTAAATGAGCTGCTACTTACGTATGCCAAATTCTTTGGTTCTTTTATGGTTGGAATTTCAACACTTTGGTTTGTATTGTTGTTAGTTGGCTATATTTTTTTAAAGTCAAGAATGACTACTTTATTGAAACACATTGTCAGTCCGCTGATAATTGCCTTCGGAACAACAAGCTCTGAAGCTGTTTTTCCTAAATTAACAGAAGAATTAGAACGTTTTGGCGTAAAAGATAAAATAGTTTCTTTCATGTTGCCCTTAGGATATTCATTTAATCTTGACGGCAGCATGATGTACATGACTTTTGCGAGTATTTTTATAGCTCAAGCCTATGGTGTTCATCTTGATTTTGGTACACAAATGACAATGCTTTTAGTCTTAATGCTTACCAGTAAAGGAATCGCTGGCGTTCCAAGAGCAAGTTTAGTTGTGGTCGCCGCAACTTGTGGAATGTTTAAAATACCAATTGAAGGTATCGCTTTAATCCTGCCAATTGATCATTTTTGTGATATGTTTAGAAGTGCTACAAACGTACTTGGAAACGCTTTGGCTACATCAGTTGTTGGTAAATGGGAAAAAGAAAGTTAAAAAAACAATAATAGTTTAAAATACTTTATTAAATTTGTCGCTTAATCTTAAAAAACAAAACTTATGAAAAAAATTTTACTATCGTTATTACTGGTTTGTTCGTTAGCTAATGCTCAAGTAATCTTTCCTGTGGAAGGTTTTGAGGGA
>CALQCV020000067.1 GCA_943329165.2 Candidatus Nitrotoga sp. CP45
AGTGCTATTGTTGTCGAAGGCGCAAACCTAAAACACAATGAATACGGAAGTAAATTGTTTGCTGAGTTCTTCTTCTTTATTACTGGTTTCCACGGTTTCCACGTACTCTCGGGAGTTATTATCAATTTCATTATTTTCTTAAACGTCGTTCTAGGAACGTATGAGAAAAGAAAAACCTATGAAATGGTAGAAAAAGTGGGGCTTTATTGGCACTTTGTCGATTTAGTTTGGGTATTTGTATTTACATTCTTCTACTTAGTTTAATTTTTTAGAAAATTTCTATTATGTCACACGCACACACACACGAGCACGTATCAAATACAAAAAGAATTTGGATGGTTTTCATCCTTTTATCTGTAGTTACAACAGTTGAGGTGTATTTAGGTATAACAAGGCCAAGTTTTTTATATATGAACAACTTCATAAGCATGAACTTGTTAAACTGGGTATTCATCTTATTAACGCTTTACAAAGCATATTATATTGTTTGGGCTTTCATGCACATGGAGGGTGAAAAAAGCAGTTTGCGTTGGTCAGTTGTTGCGACCGTCATTTTCCTTGTTTTATATTTACTATTTATACTTCTTGTTGAAGCAGATTACATTTTTGAGGTTTTCAAAAATGCCACTATTAAGTGGAATTTTTAACACTATATTAATTCAAAAAAAAGTCCCGTCGAGTTACAGAACAAGACGGGATTTTTTTATTTTTGCATATCCGCTTTTCGCAATCCAAATGAAAAAAAATATTGTCCTTTTTATCTTGTTCGTGTTACCCTTAGTTGCCTATCTGTTCTTTGCCTCTGGTGTAAATAGTTTTATTTCTTTGCCAACCATTACCAAAAACATTCCTGAAGTAAACGAATGGAAAACCTTGGATAAACAACCTGTTACGTTAACCAATAAAATCACCATACTAGGCTTTATAGGAAGTGATGTTGTTAATCACAAAGGAAACTTCTTCAACCTTTATGAAATTATCTATGATAAATATAAAGATTTCAAAGATTTTCAGGTTGTAATGGTTTTACCAGAAGGAACACAAAGTCAGATTGAAGAGTTGCTAAAAGTAGACATTCAGAAATTAGGCACACACAAAGGATGGAATTTTGTTTTTGCTTCGCCAAATGAAATAATTACTTTTTATGACAAACTTCAATTAGTCGGTAAACTAGATACCACATTGGCAACACCTAATGTTTTTATCATTGACAAAAAAAGAAACTTGAGAGGCAGAAAAGGAGAAGATCAAAAGGGAACACCCGAGTATAAAGAAGGATACAATACCATTTTTGCTTCAGAGCTTTATAATAAGATGATGGACGATATGAAAATTATCATTTATGAATACCGCGCCGCGCTGAAAAAAAATCATAACGCTACCAAAGAACTCTAGATTTTTATCAAATGAAGAATAAATCATATATCGGATTATCATTTATTGTTTTGGTCTTTGGAATCATCTTTATTCCCAAAATTATCAGTAGAATAAAAAGCGGCACCATAGTTCAAGGTGACCGAATAGATGCTATTTCCAATCATAAAAATGGTGAAACAGGTTTGGTTACAATTGGTCCGGTTCCAAAATTTGAATTAACCGATCAAAACGAAGCTGAGGTGAACAACAAAACCTATTTGGGTAAAGTATTTGTGGTGGAATTTTTCTTTTCAACTTGCCCTTCCATTTGTCCAATTATGAATAGAAACATGGTTGATATTCAAAATAAATTTTTTGGAAATCCCAATTTTGGAATTGCTTCAATTTCTATAGATCCGGAACATGATACTTCAAAAGTACTGAAAGAGCATGCCAAAACACTTGGTGTTAAATCTTCTAACTGGCATTTATTAACTGGAGATAAAGAGTATATTTTTAATATTGCCAATAAAGGGTTTAATTTGTATGCTGGCGAAAATAAAAATGTCAAGGGCGGATTTGAACATTCAGGTCTTTTTGCTTTGATTGATAAAAAAGGAAACATCCGTTGTAGAAAAGATGATTTTGGAAATCCAATTTTATATTATGACGGTTTAGATAAAAAAGGAGTAAAAGAAATTACAGCAGACATAAAAAAACTTTTAAATGAATAATTCAGACAATAAAACACTAGAACAACGATTTAAACTTCCAATAATTCTGGTTTCAGTACTAATTCCCGTAGCTGTAGCTCTTTTGTTTACGGTGAAGCTAAAAGATTTCGGTATTGAAGTAGAACCGCTTTCGTTTTTGCCACCAATATATGCCGCCATAAATGGTCTTACCGCGCTGCTTTTAGTAATGGGCGTAATCGCAATTAAAAACGGAAACCAGAAAGTACACGAAAGATTCATGACTACTGCAATTGCCTGTTCTGTAATTTTCTTGATAATGTATATAGCATATCATATGACAACAGATTCAACAGTTTTTGGTGATATTGATGGTAATAAAATATTAGATGCAACAGAAAAAGCAAATGCAGGTGCAGCACGAGATGTATATTTATTCGTTTTGCTTACCCATATAGCGTTATCAATAGCAATCATTCCATTGGTGTTGATCACGTATGTTAGAGCATTAGCTGCACGATTTGACAAGCATAAAAAAATAGCTAAAATCACTTTTCCGCTATGGTTGTATGTTGCCGTTACTGGAGTTGTAGTGTATTTAATGATTTCGCCATACTATGCAAATTAAAGAACAAAGAACAAAGAATATAGAACATAGATTCATTTCCGTCAAAAGGACATTCTTTTTTCTATTCTCTTTTTTCTATTTTCTAAATAGTTTTTCACAATGCGCCATGTGTCGTGCTTCTCTGGAAAGTGAAGGCAATAAAACAAAAGTTCAAGCGGTAAATGATGGAATTGTTTTTCTAATGGCAGTTCCATATATTATTGTGGCAGTAATTGGATTCGCGATTTATAGGATGTATTTCAAAAAAGGTAAAATCCTAAATCCTAAATCCTAAATCAAACTCAATCCATTCCATCAATTTTCACATTCATTTTTCCGGTAGTTGTAATAAATGCGATGATGGCTTTATCGGTTACTTCTACTTTTTCAAATTCAAAATCATTCATAGTTCCGTTTATGAAAACACCTTTCATCGGCGAATAATTATTCAAATAAGGCAACAGATTTTTCTTGCCATCATCCAAATTTTCTTTAATAGAATAACGACAGTTTTCTTGAATCTTTTTCAAAATAACACCTTGTAATAACCAATTTGCGGTTCGGGTTAGTAATCCTTTGGTGTTTAAAACATAATCCATTTGCTCAAAATAAATTTCTTTAGTCACGGCATTATAATTTGGACTTCCAGAAAGATATATCGTTCCATTGATGCTTCCGGTCATATCAAGCGCAATAATAATTTTGCTGTCTTTTTGCCAAAGTGCCACATTTTGAACTACAATTTTCCGGCTGCCGGCAGTGAATTCTTTTCCTTTAAAATTACTGGAAATAATTTGGGATGCGCTTTCATAAGTAGAAATAGCAGCAACGTTTGCGGTGAGTTTTTCCGGAATTTTAGCCACAGCTTTAAACTGAATAGCATCTCGGGAGAAACTACTTTTTGGTTTCGAACCTACCATCGTTTGCATATTACATTTCAGTCCTAAATCCATTTTGATTTCTTTTTTTCCCAAAACCGCATCGGTAACATAAACTTCAATCGGATTAAGTTTGAACCATGATTGGTATTGCTCACTGGTGATAAATGGTGTGCTCATTTTTTCTAAAACTTCAAGTACATAAGGTTTAAAATCACAGGAGTTTTCAATAGCTTCATCTATTTTTTTGGCAATCTTCGATTTAAAAATAGAAAGCGTTGGGTTAATGATATAAGTAATAGGGACATTTTTCCCTGCTACTAGAATTGATGGACTTTCGGACCATACAAAATCATCAATTTTAGAAGTAGTCAACATTTTCCAATTAGACAATTTCACATCGCTTGTTAGTGTGATTGTACCATTCAAATTAATTTCCCGTGTGTCGTTTAAACCCATAAAGTCAGTTCCGTATTTGAAGCGAGACCAAATTTTCAACGGCAATGTTGTTTGGATTTTACCATTTTTCTCAATTAAACGAATCGGCGCCGTTTTGGTGATTTTCATTTCTGTTTTGTCATTTTCCAAATTCGAATCGTTATAAATTTCACCATTCAGTGTTTTGTTCAATTGGTTTTCTATCTCTTTTAATGAAATTTCCAACGGCATATTGACAAACGATGTTTTGGTATTGTATACCATTGGAGTATCATCAGAAGGAAGCGGTTTTAAAGCTTCAATTTTTTGAGTAGTCGAACAACTAGTATAAATTAGGGAAACAAATAGGATAGAAAGTGTTGTTTTAATTCTTGACATAACGGTGTTTAATTTTTGACAAAAATAAAAGTAAAAAATGTAAAACATTGTAACATTATTAAAAAAGGTAAGTCTAAAGTTGTAGCTTAGTAAATAAGCAATCAAAAGGCAAATACTATATCTTTGTATATTCGAAAATTTGAGGGTAAGAAACCCGTTTTACTATGAAAAACAGCATGCCATCATTCACATTACTTTTTATCCTTTTTTTAGGCTTTACTTCCGTCGCTCAGCAGAAAAAGTGGACTATTCGGGAATGCGTTGAGTACGCCCTGAAAAACAATATTTCCATCAAGCAATCTGAATTGGATGTAAGAATGGCTGACGTTGATAAAAAAGCAGCTATCGGTAATTTTTTCCCAAATTTGAATGCTCAGTTGGGACATTCTTGGAGTATTGGTGCTAATACGAATCCGGTTACGAACGTAAGAGAAAATCAAACCACACAATATACGCAGTTAGGCTTGAGTTCAAGCGTCACTATTTATAATGGTCTACAAAATCAAAACCGTCTTCGCAATGCCAAAATGGTGCAATTAGCCAGACAATATCAATTGACTAAAATGCAGGATGATATTTCATTGTATGTGGCCAATGCGTATTTGGATATACTTTTTAACAAAGAAAATTTAAAAGTGCAACAAAATCAATTGGTCTTCGATGAAAAGCAGTTGAAACGGACAGAAGAATTGGTTAATTCGGGTTCTGTGCCAAGAGGAGATTTGTTAGATATGAAAGCAACAATTGCTTCAGATAAACAAAAAGTAGTCGTTGCTGAAAACGCATTGTTGATTTCAAGATTAAGTTTGGCGCAATTATTAAGAATAGAAGAATTCAAAGATTTTGATGTTGCCGATGTTGAAATTGAACCTAAGCCAAGTCTGGTAATGGCCGAAACGCCTGAAGCAATTGTAGCCAAAGCCAATGAAGTTCGTGTAGAAATAAAAATTGCCAAAACCAATCTTGATGTAGCAGAAAGAGATATTAAAATAGCTAAAGGGGCCTTACAGCCAAGTCTTTCCTTTGGGTATAATTTTGGAACTAATGCCAGTTATTCCAACAGAATAATTGGAATTGATCCAAGCGGCGTACCTATCATAGCTGGACCGCTACCAGTTTTTGACCAGTTAAGTAATAACAAAGGACACAATTTTGGACTACAGCTTAATGTTCCAATCTTCAATGGGTTTTCAGCCAGAAATAATGTTGAACGTTCAAAAATAGGATATGAAAGATCTAAAAATAATTTTGACCAAGCTAAAATTGATTTAGAAACCAATGTCTACAAAGCCATAACTGATACCAAAGGCGCGCTCAATACTTATGAAACTTCGATTGCTACAGCAGAGGCTAGACAGGAAGCCTTTAATTATGCCAAAGAAAAATATGCTGTTGGTTTGATGAATACTTTCGACTTTAATCAATCACAAACCATATTCGTTGCTTCACAATCAGATGTTATTCGTGCGAAATACGATTATATATTTAAAATGAAAGTAGTAGAATTATACTTTGGAATCCCGATCATTCAAAAATAATAAATCATGTCAAAAAAGAAAATTTATATACTAGTTGGAGTTGTTCTTGCATTAATCATAGTGCTTGTTACCTTAAAGTCAAAAGGAATTATTGGCAATAATGATGATTCAAAACAAATAGAAACAGCCAAAGTTGATGAAATAACAATAGTTGAAACCGTTTCGGCAACGGGGAAAATCCAACCGGAAATTGAAGTGAAAATATCTTCAGAAGTATCAGGAGAAATTATTGCCTTGCCAGTAAAAGAGGGGCAACTGGTAAAAAAGGGAGATTTATTGGTTAAGATAAATCCCGATTTGTATACTTCAGGCTACAACAGAACTATTTCTAATTTATCCGGAACTAAAGCAGGTTTGAGTCAGGCAGATGCTTCCTTTAAAGAAGCAAAAGCAAGTTATGACAGAAGCAAAACTTTATTTGATAAAGGAATAATTTCAAAATCAGACTGGGACAAAGCTATTGCTACATTTGAAGGAGCAAAAGCCAACAAAGAATCGGCATATTATAATGTGCAAAGCGCTAATGCCACAGTAAAAGAAGCAAAAGACAACTTGGGAAGAACAACTATTTATGCACCGGCAGACGGAACCATTTCTTCACTCGGGGTTGAATTGGGTGAGCGTGTTTTAGGAACACAGCAAATGACAGGAACCGAAATTTTGCGAGTAGCCAATTTAAACAACATGGAAGTTGAAGTTGATGTGAATGAAAATGACATTGTCAAAATCAGCATTGGTGATAGTACCAATATTCAGGTTGACGCCTATTTGAAAAAAGAATTCAAAGGTATAGTTACCAGCATTTCAAATTCGGCCAGTGAAGCAACAACGGCAGACCAAGTAACAAATTTTAAAGTAAAAGTTAGAATTTTAAAAGAATCATACCAAGATTTATTAGAAGGAAAATCAGAAACCTATTCACCATTCAGACCTGGAATGACGGCAACAGTTGATATTATTACGAAACGAAACGAAAATGTTATTGGCGTGCCAATTAGCGCTGTAGTTGTAAAATCGGACACGGCTGCAACCAAAAGCTATGAAATAAAAGATGACGGCGAAGACAAAAAAGTTACTGCAAAAAGCGACAAAAAATTCGAATGTGTTTTTGTAAAAGTGGGGAACAAAGCCAGAATTAGAATTGTAAAAACCGGAATTCAGGACGATACTAATATTGAGATTACTTCTGGTTTGAAGAAAGGCGATTTAGTGATTGTTGGTCCATATACAACTGTTACAAAAGACCTTAATTCTGGTGATAGAGTCATTTCGGCAAATGATTCTGATAAAGAGAAAAAATAAAAAGAGCCACAGATTCACAGATTATATTATTAGTTTTAATCTGTGAATCTGTGGCAAATACTAGACGCCAACAATATCAATTACCACTTTGACATACATCCTAAATATAGAAACTGCTACCAAAAACTGCTCTGTCTCTTTAGCTAAAAATGGGGAAACTATTTTGTGCAAAGAAATTGCAGAACAAGGCTTTTCTCATGCCGAAAAACTACACGTTTTTATTGAAGAAATGCTAAAAGAAACAGGTGTTTCGGTTCAAGAAATACAAGCTGTTGCCGTGAGTAAAGGTCCGGGTTCTTATACGGGCTTACGCATTGGTGTTTCTACTGCAAAAGGCTTGTGCTATGCTCTTGGAATTCCCTTGATTTCGGTTGATACTTTGCAGGTTTTAGCCAAGCAAGTTGTTGTTCAAAACGGTTTGATCGTCCCAATGTTGGATGCGCGAAGAATGGAGGTTTACAGTGCTATTTTTGATATAAATCATATTAAAAGAGCGGAAGTGCAAGCCGAAATTCTAACGGAAACTAGTTATGATGAAATAACCGAGCTTGTTTATTTTATTGGCGATTGTCAGGAAAAATGCAAAACGGTTTTAACCAAAAACAATTTCCATTTTCTTTCCGAAATAGTTTTCCCTTCGGCAAATGAAATGAGTGCGTTGAGTTTTGAGAAATTAATCAATAATGATTTTGAAGATGTGGCCTATTTTGAGCCGTTTTATCTCAAGGATTTTTTGATAGCAAAACCGAAGTAAATTATTTCTTCAGAGCTTCTTTTACAATAGTCTGTATTGAAATCCCTGCTTGGTCAAAAGCTTCTTTACTTTCTTCCAAAACTTCAGAACACATTTGTATAAAATCAGCATTATTTGCCCATGGTTGTATGGCTAACTGAATTGTAGTATCTGTTAAAAGATTAACAATTACTGCAGGTGCTGGAGTTTTCAATACTTTGGGGTGGTTTTCCAAAACTTGCATCACAATTTCTCTAGCTGTTTTGATATTGGTATGATATGAAATAGTAAAAAGTAAGTTGGCTCTTCTGTTTTTTCCCAACGAAAAATTCGTGATAACGCCATTAGATAGAATTCCGTTAGGCACAAAAATAGTTTGATTGTTTCCGGTAACTAACTTGGTTACAAAAATTTGAATTTCGCTAACTGTTCCAGCTACACCTTGTGTTTCAATAGCATCACCCACTTTGAATGGTTTGAATAAAATAATCAACACGCCACCGGCAAAATTAGATAACGAACCTTGTAATGATAACCCAACAGCTAAACCTATTGCTCCAAGAATAGCAACAAAAGAAGAAGTTTCAATTCCCAGTTTAGAAATAAAGGTTACAAATAGCAAAAAACGCATTGTCCAAAGTAAACTATCGCCTAAAAAAGTAGATAATGTTGGGTCTAATTCCCTTTTAAGCATTATCTTTCTAACCAAACGATTGATAAGTCGAATAGCATAAAGTCCGATGACCAGAATAACCAATGCCGAAATTAATTTCGGTGAATAATCAATTAAAAGTTTGATAAATTGATCAATATATTCCGTGAAGGAATGAATATAGTGGAGTTGTTTTTTTTCCATTTTTTGATAAAAAATCCCCAATATTAGGGATAAATTATTTTGGTAAAAATAGTAATTTTAAAAATTAATCGCCATTTTCATTTGCTGATTTTGCAAATCTTGTGTTCTTGATCATATTTCTTCAGCATGTTCAGAAGCATCATCTGC
>CALQCV020000068.1 GCA_943329165.2 Candidatus Nitrotoga sp. CP45
GCCCAAGTTATGGGTAACGATGTAGCAATTTCTGTTGGTGGAATGCAAGGTCATTATGAATTGAATGTTTTCAAACCAGTAATGGCAGCTAACTTTTTACAATCAGCTCGCTTACTTGGTGATGCTTGTGTTTCATTTAACGAACATTGCGCCAGCGGTATCGAGCCAAATCACAAACGTATTAAAGAATTAGTTGATAATTCATTGATGCTTGTAACCGCTTTAAATACTAAAATTGGGTATTACAAATCGGCTGAGATTGCTCAAACAGCGCATAAAAATGGAACAACTTTGAAAGAAGAAGCAGTTCGATTGGGTTATGTTTCTGCTGTAGATTTTGACGCTTGGGTAAAACCAGAAGATATGGTTGGCAGTTTGAAATAGTTCAACTTCGACATAATTACATAAAAAAAATCCCGATTTACATCGGGATTTTTCGATCTGTCAAAATCAAACAAAACAATAATCAAACTATTTTTTCTTTATAAACATATTGGTGTAATATTTTTTTCCGGTTGTTTCGTCAACAGTAACGGATATACCCAAATGAGTGTAATTACCTTCGATGTTGGCTTTGTGAGCCGGGCTGTTTAACCAGGCACTCATAGCGCTTTCAGCGGCTTGGTAATTGTAGGCAATATTCTCGCCTACTCTATCTGCTCCTAATACTTGGATCAGATTGTTAGATCTTTGTTGGAAATAATCGTGGTTTACAACAGCATTATCGATCATATAAATATTGTGCTCTTGTGATTTATAAGAGATGTGATTGATTACTTCAAGAGTATTCAATCCAATACTTGCACGATAATTATTGATAAGTGTAACAAGTCTCAACTCAGTGTCATTGTAATTGTAGGTGGTTACAACTTTGTTTTCAGTTGAAGAAGCTTCTGAAGAATCAGAAGAACAAGATACCATAGTGAGCACGATTGCTAAAGGTAACAATGCTCTAAACATTTTTGCTTTCATAGTAGTAGGTTAAGTTTTTAATAAAGTAGATGTGGGGCAAACACTTTATTTGATTAATATTGACAGTTTTTAATAAAGTAGATGTGGGGCAAACACTTTATATATTTTAATTTGAAAGAACGTATTGTTTGTTTTCGTTGGACAATTCTACAACTATTAACGTTTAAAGTACAAATAAAATCGATGAAATACACTTATTTTGATTTACTATAGGAATTTTTCTTACTTTAATGTGTTTTGTCAATATTTATTGTATCCGTTAGCAAAACTAAAAAACCACTCCGGAGAGTGGTTTTTTAGTTTTGAATTGTAATAATACAATTTAAGGAGATAGTCTATCAATCTTCCAATTGCAATCACCCAGAATTTTATACCTAATTCTATCGTGCAATCGGTTTGGTCTTCCTTGCCAGAATTCCACTTCTATTGGTCGCACTAAAAAGCCTCCCCAATAGTCCGGACGTTGAATTTCTAATCCTTCATAAGTTGCTTCTAGATCTTTAAGCTTATTATCCAAATAATCTCTTGATGGTATAACTTCACTTTGAGCAGAAACTATGGCGCCCAGTTTACTTCCGTTTGGTCGTGATTCAAAATAATTATCTGAAATGGTTTCTGATGTTTTCGCTGCTATTCCTTTAATAATAACCTGTCTTTCCATACTGTGCCAAAAGAAAGAGAGACAAATGTTAGGATTGTTAAGGATAGCTTTTCCTTTTTCGGAAGTATAATTGGTATAAAATATAAAACCTTCCTCATTGAATTTTTTAAGTAGTACTACTCTTGATTTTGGGAAACCATCCAAACCAATGGTTGCAACAGTCATAGCATTGACTTCTCCCAAAGCTTCGCGACCACCAAAATCTTGAGCTTCATGGAACCATTTGTGGAATAAATTGATTGGATCTTCCGGAATGCTATCTTCCAGAAGTTGGCTTTTCTCATAGGACTTTCTGTAATTACTTAAGTCTTCCATTTTTTCTTTTATTTTAAGCTATTAAATTAACACATTTCTTTTGGTAACCCTTTTATTAAAACTCAAATGTTTTGCCATCATCGGCAAGCAGCACATCTAGATATATTGTTTCCGCTTCTTGCCTGAATAAATCAATAGTATCGTATCGGGTGCTGTAGTGTCCTACTATTAATTGCTTAACATTTGCTTTTGAGGCTATTGCTGCTGCTTGTTTCGCAGTGCTGTGCATTGTTTTCTCGGCTTTATCAGCTTCCGATTCTAAAAATGTTGTTTCGTGATACAATACATCACAATTTTCAATTATTGGTATTATCGATTCGTCATACATCGTATCGCTACAGAATGCATAGCTTTTAGGCTGGATTGGATCAAAGGTTAATTTCTCATTTGAAATTACAGTGCCATCATCAAGCGTTATGTCTCTTCCGTTTTTAATTTTTTGATAATAACACGTATCAATTTTGTACTCCTGAACTGCATCGACATTAAGTTTTCTGTCACCAACTTTTTCTTGAAACAGAAATCCATTGGTATATATTCTATGTTTTAACGGAATTGTTTTAACGACAACCTTTTCATCTTCATAAACAATTTCGCTTTCTTTGGAAGTTAATTCGTGGAAATATAAATTATATCCTGTGAACGAATTGGAATAGCGCAGCTGCAGCAATATAATTTCCTTTATGCCTTTTGGTCCATACACGTGCAAATCGGTTTGACGGTTCAGCAACATGAAGGTTGAAATCAAACCTACCAATCCGTAAAAATGATCACCGTGTAAATGCGAAATAAAAATATGATTGATTTTGGAAAACTTGAGTTTGTTTTTGCGCAACTGTACTTGAGTTCCTTCTCCGCAATCAATTAAGAACATTCGGTTTCTAATTTCCAACACTTGTGAAGTTGGATTGGTTATGGTTCGTGGAGTTGCTGCATAACAGCCAAGGATAGTTAATTTCATTTTTAATTGATAATAGATAATAAATAATTGATGCTGATTCTTTTGGCTAAAATCCTAAATCGCGCTCAATTTCTTCCATTTCAATAATATCATGAGCTTCGAGCTGTGTTGGAACTACTAGGATTTGAGAAGGAACATCATTAAAATTAATTGAATCTGTAACCAGCACAAATGATTTTTTTGCTTTTTTATGCAACTTGGACATTTCCAAAAATAATTTTATATCGTCCATTGTCAATGCTTTGTCATGAGATAAATCAACTATTAGATTTTGTAATTTAAAACTATTGTATTCGTGATATAGCTTTTGATGAAACTCCGCAGTATTGCCTTGGGTATTTCTAATAGTTGTGGTATGTCCTTTTTGTTCTACTTTCATTTCAGGTGATAAATATTATATTATGATGCTAATTTACTAAGATTTTGTCACTATTCATTGATTTGTTGTTGCGATAATCAACTTGATGATGTAGTTCATGGAAAATTATGGTTTTTCATCGGTGAACCATCTCATTTTTCAACCTTTCATAGACAAACTGCACGAAAAAAACGTCTAAAACCCTTGAATTCATTGAATTTGTCGATTAAACGACTTTTCAGGTTAGTTATCGAAAATATTTTCAGTCGGAGAAGTGTTGCAGTAATTTTGGTGAAGAAATAAAAATCAAGCCCTATATTATGAAAATAACAAATAACAACAGAACTCAAACAAACATCAAATTATTTGTTGCTCTCGTATTATTAGTATCATCATCTACTGTTGCATTTGCTCAAGCAAACATTACTAGTATTGTTGCCACTACTTCAACTGAGGTTTCTGTTTCTAACGAAGTAAAAACGGTTATTACTATTGATAACGATGTAGCTTCTACAATTGATTTTGCAGTTTGGTTTATGGGTTCTAAAAAATCTACAAACACTACAACAAACGGAACATTCAGCAAAAAACAATTGATTAACTCTGGTATCAATATAAACAGTGTGTTGATCAGATCTTTCTTGAAGAAAGTTTCTACTCAAGAAAACGGTATTGCATAATTATTATTTTTAATATATTTTGGTTAGTTTAGGAATTAAAAAGTCCCAATTAAAATCGGGACTTTTTTATGCTTTCAATTTTAGTAATTATGTGTTATTGTTTTGCTTTTAAAGCCTTGTATTTATCAGTCATTTCAAGTGCATTATAAACACTTAATAACGTTTTCTTTGCTGCATCATTATCGGATTTCAATTCAACTGCTTTTTCAAGAAAGGGAAGCATTGATTTAAAGTTTTTATTTCTTTCTGCTTTGATGACTTCATATCTTTTATTGTCTTTTTCTGAAGTTCCCAATTTGTTCATTTCAGTAACAAATTTTTCATCTGATCTTAATAGTAATTCAGATAAATTAAGTAGTGCATTAAAATAATTCGCGTCTAATTCAATAGCTCTTCTATAATATTTTTCGGCATCTTCAAGCTTATTAGCATTTGTACTTATAACGCCTAAGTTATAGACCAAATCCACATTCGTAGGATCTTTTTGCAATGCTTCATTTACTAAACGAGTATAGTTGTCATAATCTTTTATTTGCAAATACAATTCGGCTTCAGTTAAAATTAAACCACTGTCTTCAGGATTAGCTGCTCTAGCTTCAGCAACTGCTACTCTTGCTTCTTCAACTTTTCCTTTTTGAATAAGAATCAATGCAATATTTTTATAAACTATTCCGGCTTTAGAAGGTATTTTCTCTTCTCTAGGCTTTGAATGCGAACCGGCTTTTATGGATAAATCACGTAAGCTTTTATTATCACCAAAATTTTCTTCTATTTTAGAAGTAGTATTGAAAGCGAAATAAATGATTTGTTCTCCTGTATATTTTAGTCTTTTTAACTCATAGTAATATTCTAACGCTTTATCTACATCTTCAGAATTAGCTGAATAACTTGCAGCATAAAATAAATTATCTTGATCACTTTTGTCTAATTGATAAATTTCATACAGAACATCAGAAGCTTGCTTGTATTGCTTTGCATCTGCAAGTGCAATAGCAACTTCTATAAAAGTAGGTTTAAAAGCAGCGATTGTTTCTTTAATATCGTCAGTATATACTTTTTTACCGGTCTTTTTCTCGTAATCTAAAGTAGCATTTAAACCCGATGCCAAATCTGAAATCACTTTTGCATTTACTAATTTTGCATAAGCCATTTGAATTTGCTGCGGCGTCATTGTTTTATCAACAGCATTTGATTCTAAAATTGGTATCATTGCTTTATAAAATGCTGAATAAATTTTATCGCCTTCTTCTGTAGCAAGTGGTTCAACTTTATTTGCTAAAGCTTTATATTCCGTTAAATCATTTCCTTTGATTTCTTCTTTTTCATAAATCTTTTTCAATTTTTTTAACTCATCTTTTTGTGAAAAAGACGAAACAGAAACTAATACAGCAGAGGCAAGTATAATATGTTTGATTTTCATTTTTTTTATTTTTTAATTTATAAATAAAATCACCAATTAAAATAGGCTAATTGGTGATTTTTAGTTTTTTATTCATCGTCCTCAGAATCGTCTTCAGCATCATCGTCTTCTACGATATCGTCATCTTCTTCTTCATCATCAACTGAACCATCATCTTCGAGCACTTCAAGTACCGGTTTCACTCTTTCTATAGTTTCCACTTCGATAACGTTTCCGTCTTCATCAACTTCAGGTTCTGAAACATCATCTTTCATAACTTTAGTAACGGCTGCTATAGAATCATTTCCTTTTAGATTGATTAGTTTTACACCTTGAGTAGCACGTCCCATAACACGAAGATCTTCAATTGCCATTCTGATTGTTAATCCCGATTTGTTGATAATCATCAAATCATCAGCATCAGTCACAGCATTAATTGAAATTAATTTTCCTGTCTTTTCAGTAATATTAAGGGTTTTAACTCCTTTTCCACCTCGGTTTGTAATTCTATAAACGTCTTCGCCATCTTCATCAACTAATTTGGTACGCTTTCCATATCCATTTTCAGTTACAACTAAAATTTGCGAGTCATTAATATTATCTTTATCAACAGTGACCATTCCAATTACTTCATCGGTTTCATCTTTCAAAGTAATTCCACGCACACCAGAAGCTGTTCTTCCCATCGGACGTGTCTTAGTTTCCTCGAAACGAACTAATTTTCCTGACTTAACAGCCAAGATAATTTGGCTTTCACCATTTGTCAATTGAGCTCCTAATAATTCGTCATCTTCTTTGATAGTAATGGCTGCAACTCCGTTAACTCTTGGTTTAGAATATTTATCCAAAGATGTTTTCTTAACCTGACCCTTTTTCGTTACCATAATAAGGTTATGGCTATTGGTATACTCTTTATCTTTTAAATCCTGTGTACAAATAAATGCTTTTACTTTATCATCGGATTCAATGTTGATAAGATTTTGTAATGCTCTTCCTTTGGCTGTTTTGCTTCCCTCCGGAATTTCATAAACACGCATCCAGAAACATTTTCCTTTTTGCGTAAAGAACATCATATATTGGTGATTGGTTGCGACGTACATATGCTCTAAGAAATCCTGATCTCTTGTTCCGGCACTTTTTTGTCCAACGCCACCTCTGTTCTGCGTTTTGTATTCTGTCAAGTTAGTACGTTTGATATAACCGGCGTGCGAAATAGTAATTACTACATTTTCGTCGGCAATCAAATCTTCAATACTTACATCGCCACCAGAATATTCTATAAGCGAGCGACGCGCATCACCATATTTATCTCTGATTTCGATTAATTCTTCTTTTATTAATTCCATTCTCAATTCTTTGTTTGCTAACAAATCTCTCAAACGTTGAATTAATTTCATGATTTCTTCATACTCTGCTCTTAGCTTGTCTTGTTCAAGACCTGTTAACTGACGCAAACGCATTTCAACGATAGCACGCGCCTGAATCTCTGACAAACTAAATCTTTCAATCAATTTTCCACGAGCTTCATCGCCATCTTTGGAAGATCGAATCAATGCAATTACTTCATCGATATTATCCGAAGCAATTATTAAACCTTCTAAGATGTGTGCTCTTTCTTCTGCTTTGCGTAATTCGAATTGTGTTCTTCTTATGACAACATCATGACGATGTTCAACAAAGTAATGAATCAGATCCTTTACGTTTAACATTTGCGGTCTTCCTTTTACCAACGCAATGTTATTTACACTGAAAGAAGATTGCAATTGAGTAAACTTATATAAGGTATTCAAAACTACATTTGGAACAGCATCGCGTTTCAATTCGTAAACGATTCGCATTCCGTTTCTATCCGATTCGTCACGGATATTTGAAATACCTTCGATTTTTTTATCGTTAATCAAATCGGCAGTTTTCTTAATCATTTCTGCCTTGTTAACCTGATATGGAATTTCAGAAACAATAATCGCTTCTCTTCCGTTTGATTCTTCAAAACTTATTTTGGCACGAATAACAATTCTACCTCTTCCCGTTTTGAATGCTTCACGAACGCCTTCCATTCCGTAAATTGTTCCTCCTGTTGGGAAATCCGGTGCCTTAATATGCGTTATTAGTTCGTCAATTTCAATATCGTTATTATCGATGTAAGCCAATGTGCCATCAATAACTTCAGTTAAATTATGTGGTGCCATATTAGTGGCCATACCTACTGCAATTCCCGATGCGCCATTTATCAAAAGATTTGGAACACGTGTTGGCATTACCGTTGGCTCATAAAGTGTATCGTCAAAGTTTAATTGAAAGTCAACCGTTTCTTTATCGATATCTGCCATAATGTCTTCCGATAATTTTTTCATCCTGGCTTCGGTATAACGCATTGCTGCCGGACTATCACCGTCAACCGAACCAAAGTTACCTTGACCGTCAACCAATAAATAACGTAAACTCCATTCCTGAGCCATACGAACCATGGCGTCATAAACTGAAGTATCTCCATGTGGGTGATACTTTCCTAAAACTTCTCCAACAATTCTTGCAGATTTTTTGTGAGCTCTATTTGAAAAAACCCCTAAATCATACATTCCATATAAAACTCTTCGGTGCACTGGCTTTAAGCCGTCACGCACGTCTGGCAATGCTCTTGAGACAATAACCGACATCGAATAATCGATGTAAGCTGATTTCATTTCATCTTCGATGTTAATCGGAATTAACCTTTCTCCGTCAGACATATATTATAAATTATTTAATAAAAATTAGTTCAATTTCAAAACGTGCTAATATAGAATATTTAAAAATTTTAGATGGCTATTTTCTTCATAAATTTCAATGATTTATTAACAAAGTGGGGGTTGTTTTTAGTTAATAAATTACTTGTCAACCCGCTTTTATTATTGGCATTTTTTTTGTCAATTAGCTGACAGTACATTTAGTCGGAATAGTTTTTGTTTGAATGCATAGGAATAACTAAATTTACTTCACCAATTCTATATTTATGGATGATAATTTTTCACCTAGAGTCAAAGATGTAATTACCTACAGTAAAGAAGAAGCCTTGCGATTAGGTCATGATTTTATTGGTACAGAACATCTTATGCTTGGGATTTTAAGAGATGGAAATGGCAAAGCGATAACCATCTTAAATAACTTATCCGTTGATCTTGACCATTTACGTAGAAAAGTTGAAATCTTAAGCCCCGCCAATCCTAACGTAACCGTTAGTAACGAAAAGAAAAACTTACACTTAACGAGACAAGCAGAACGCGCCTTAAAAACTACTTTTTTGGAAGCCAAAGTTTTTCAAAGTACGTCTATCAGTACTGCTCATTTGTTATTATGTATTTTAAGAAATGAAAATGATCCAACAACCAAGCTATTGAATAAACTTAAAATAGATTATGATCTAGCTAAAGAACAATATCTTAACATGACACCGAACGAAGATAATTACCTAGAAAACTTGCCAAAAAATGAGTCTTTTAATGAGGATTCAGGTCAAGATGACAGTCTAAAGGAAGGAAGCTTTAATAATCCTGCCAATAA
>CALQCV020000069.1 GCA_943329165.2 Candidatus Nitrotoga sp. CP45
CGTGATAAGTTCCAATCGTTAGCATTTTTCAACCAGTTTCCGAAACGGCCTTCACCGGTTGCTTTTGGCTTCCAATTGATGGTTTTGTTTAGGTCGAACATTCGGTCTTTGACTTCGGTTACTTTGATAAACCAGGAATCTAACGGATAATATAATAATGGTTCGTCAGTTCTCCAACTGTGCGGGTAACTGTGAACGTATTTTTCTACTTTGAATGCTTTGTTTTCTTCTTTTAACTGAATGGCGATTTCAACATCAGCGGAACGTTCCGGTGCATGTCCAGCATCGTAATATTCATTCTTAACATACTTACCGGATAAATCGCCTAAACCTTGGATAAACTTACCTTGTAAATCAACCAAAGGCACTGGATTTCCATTAGCATCCAAAACCAACATTGGCGGCACTTCTGGTTTTGCCTCTTTGGCCACTTTCGCGTCATCGGCCCCAAAAGTTGGCGCAGTATGCACAATTCCAGTTCCGTCTTCAGTAGTAACAAAATCACCAGAGATTACCCTGAACGCATTTTCCGAATTTTGGTATGGCAATACCAAAGGCATTAATTGTTCGTAACGGATTCCAACTAAGGCTGCCCCTTTGAACTCTGCTAAAATTTTATATGGGATTTGTTTGTCATTAGCTTTGAAATTTTCAAAATCAGAAGTTTCTTCACTTGCAAAAAATCCTTTTCCGAATTGTTTTCCGATTAAATTTTTAGCCAAAACAACTTTTACTGGAAGGAATGTATATTGATTAAACGTTTGTACCAAAACATAATCTATTTTTGGTCCAACGGTCAATGCGGTATTACTCGGAAGTGTCCATGGCGTGGTCGTCCATGCCAAAATGTGCACTTCACCAAAACCTTGTAAAAAGCTCGGTAAAGTTTCTGCTAAAGTCTTGAATTGTGCCACAACGGTTGTATCCGTTACATCTCTATAACTTCCGGGTTGATTTACTTCGTGTGAAGATAATCCAGTTCCGGCTTTTGGAGAATAGGGTTGGATTGTGTAGCCTTTATATAATAAATCTTTGTCATAAATCTGTTTCAATAGCCACCAAACCGATTCCATGTATTTGGATTTGTAGGTCACATACGGATCTTCCATATCAACCCAATAACCCATTTTTTCGGTAAGGTCATTCCAGACATCGGTGTATCGCATAACGGTGCGTTTACACGCTTCATTGTATTCTTCAATGGAAATGGTTTTCCCGATATCTTCTTTGGTGATGCCTAATTCTTTTTCGGTGCCCAATTCAACCGGCAAACCGTGCGTATCCCAACCAGCTTTACGCTTAACCTGAAACCCTTTTTGGGTTTTATAACGACAGAAAATATCTTTAATCGCACGTGCCATTACGTGATGAATTCCGGGCAAACCATTTGCAGATGGTGGTCCTTCAAAAAAAACATAAGGCGTAGCGCCTTCGCGAGACGTTACGCTCTGTTCAAAGATGTTGTTTTCTTTCCAAAAATCAAGAACATCTGAGGCCACTTTCGGCAAATCAAGTCCTTTATATTCAGTAAACTTACTGGTCATTTTGTCGTTTTCTTTAATCAAGTCTGCGAAAGTAGTAAATTTAGTTGAAAGTCATAAAGACATAAAGTCAAAAGTTGAAGTTTTGATTTGAAATAAAGAGTTTGAGAGGATTAATATTTGCTGACGATGTCTATTTATTTCTTTTCAAGAATTTTTTTGGAAATCTTTTCTACTTCATTTAATAATAAAGGATAAGCTGGTTCATCCATTCCAGAATGGTTAAATCCTTGTAGTTCATAAAGTCGAATTTCTTTATTTTTGTTCAGTTTCATCATTCGTAAGAAATAGGCATTTTCTTCGTAACGCCCTAATAATTCCATTTCGCGATCACCTGTTATGAGCAAAATTGGAGGTGTGTCTGCGCGAACAAAATTTATTGGGGCATACTTATCAATAGTTGGTTGTGTACTTTTTATTCCTTGCTCTTTTCGTATTGTAAAATGTGTAATGGCTTGTCCGCTAAAAGAAATTAATCCTGCTATATCAATGGGGTCAATGCTATATTTGGCCAAATAGGATTTATCCATAACAATAATAGTTCCCAAATAAGCTCCTGCAGAATGTCCGGAAACAAAAATTAGTTTTTTATTTCCGCCATATTTTTCAATGTTATTAAACCCCCAGGCAACTGCAGCCGCAGCATCTTCTATATAGGCTGGCGCAGTAACATTTGGAGAAAGTCTATATTCTACACCAATTATCGCACAACCTTTATCCATCAATGCTTTAGGGATTTGTTTTTTACCTTTTGTTAATCCGCCACCATGAAACCAAATTATTGTTGCAAAATCCTTTTTATTTTCTGGATAATAAACATCAAGAGTGCATTGAGAATTTATATACGAATCCTTTTTATTTATGGTTTCGTCATAATAATGAATGTCGTTCTCCGTGGCGTATTTTTGTTGCGCAATTGCAAAAGATAAATTTGCAAAAAATAAAAAGATAAATAATTTTTTCATTTAGATAAATTAATTTTGAAAAGTGTCAAAAGTAAAACAAAGCAATACTATCAATTTTTTTTGGATTCCTTTTAACTAAAAACTTCTTTTAAAACATCGAGTGATTTTGGTTTTTTGAAACCATCGAGATGAATTGTGTAGTACTCGAGGAGAATTTTTAACAGAATTTGACGTTCGGTGCCAGCGAAAACTTTTTGGTCGGAGTCAAATTTTAAATCGATTAGTTTTTTTAACATAAAAGTTTCGTGTTCCGATAGGCAATTGGTTCCCTGAAAAGCCGTAAAGTTGCCTTCTTTGCAATCAAAGAATTTAAATACACTTTCAGAATTGTCGGGATAAAAGCCAAAAAACTTGGTCATCTCCAGCATCAGAATCAAATGGAAATTCGCCATTTCATCATGCGCATCGAGCCAAAGCAAAGCCGATTCTAAAAAGTTGAACAGGTTTTCATTTTTTTCTTCTTCGTGTATGCTGTGATGAATGATTTCTGAAAGAAACATGACTATGGTACTTTTGACAATATCGGTGGAAATAGTCTGATACCCGTGTGCGAGTTTTATTTCTTTGAAATGCTCGAGTGCTCCTTTATTCTTGTGATTGGCTTCGATTTCGAGGATGGAAAGCGGTTGAAAATAGGCAATCTTTTGATTGGATTTTTTAGCCGCAAAAGCGTTGGGCACAAAATAACTTTTTAAACCATCAGACAGCGTGAGGCATTTTACTATCAGGCTTTTTTCCTGATATTTTAGAGAAGAAATTACGATGGCTTTGGTTTTGACGAGCATGTTTAATTACAAATTACAAATTACGAATTACGAAGTTGAAACCGTAATTAACATCTCGTAATTTATCTTATTATCATCACTTTTTTGACAGCAGTTTCTGAAGCATCTTCAGCAGCAATGAAAATAATATACACACCTGAGGCTACGTTGTATTTCCCAAATGCTTTGGTATCCCATTCTACTGTTCCGCCTTCGGAAGTGGTTTCGTAGACTAAATTACCTTCGATGTCGGTGATTTTGATATTGGCTTTCGAAATTAATCCGGCGATTTTTACTGTTCCCACAAATTCCGGGCGAACCGGATTTGGATACACATAAACTGCATCTAAACTTTCAGCTGGTTTTGTCGCTATCCCTTGAAAAGAAACCATTCCCCTGTCGGTAGCAAATAAAATTTCGCCTGTAACTGCATTGATATCAATATCATTTATCACATTGCTTGGCAAGGGTGAATTGTCTTTTGTGAAATGATAAATCGTTTCCTGACCATTAGAGGAAAACAGAAAAACCCCTGAATCGGCAGTTCCAATCCATTTTTGATTAGAACCATTAACGGCTATGTCTGTAATAAATTGTTCGTATAAAAGTTCTTGTGCCAAACCATCTTCCAGAATTATAATCGCATTAGCTTTCATTTGTTCGTCGCTATTGTAGCTTCCCGTGCTTGGCAATATTCTTAATCCTTTATTAGTTCCTATCCAAACCTGATTTCTATTATCTACCGCAATAGCCCTGACATCTTGGGAGGGTAGATTTCCTAAATCAGCGCCTTCTGATAATTTTTTAAATCCAATATTTGAATTTTCATTAAAAGCAACAACACCATTTTTATAAGAGGCGATCCATTTTGTCCCGCTTTTATCGATGGCTATTTTACAAAAATCGTTACTTGCATAATCGGTTAAAATTGTTCGCATGTCAAAAGCTGCCCATGTTCCATTTGATTTTAAAACATGAAGCCCTTTTTGTGTCCTGCTTTGGGTCAACCATAAATTTCCTGAGTTATCATATGCGGTGCTGTT
Organism: Candidatus Nitrotoga sp. CP45; assembly: GCA_943329165.2. Classification (GTDB taxonomy): domain Bacteria; phylum Bacteroidota; class Bacteroidia; order Flavobacteriales; family Flavobacteriaceae; genus Flavobacterium. The sequence continues at coordinate 4,314 of CALQCV020000069.1, forward strand.
AATCCTTGGGCCGTCACCTTCCATGGCACTGTTTACTGCATTATACAGAGTTGTTGGAACATCGCTTACTATTTTTAAGAGTCCATTATTAAAGGAAGCAATGCACAGCTCATTTTCATCGTTTGGGTTTACGGCAATCCTAACAAGGGCTTTGGCGCCCAATAAATCGCTGTACGGAATATTTTGCCAACCGGAACTTTCATTATATTTGCTGATATCAAAGGTAGTCGGGCCCATAGAGGGAATATAACCATAAGGATTATAGAACATATCATACCCTCCATAAACGGCCCATAAATTTGAGGACGAACTATTTATCGAAAAGATATTATTACGAACTGGTCCGTTAGGCATAATAAATTCAAAATTAGTTGGAGAAGTAATTGATGAAGAAACAATTCCGTTTTCATTTGTTCCGATATAAATCGTTTCATTAGCAACGGTTGCACACGTAAAAGTTACCGGAATTGAAGTTATTTGTGAATTTTGGATATGAATTATTTGGCTTAATGATGTGTTATAAATAAAAACGTGATTTAAAGACGTAACAACTAAATAATTTGAAGTGGCACGAATATCTAGGCCTGTTTGTCCAATAGCTCCTATTTGTTCAAAGAAGAAACCGTTATATTTATAGACATTATTATTGGTTTTCATCGCTATCAACTGGTTATTGAATGCAACAATTCCTGTCCAGTAGTTTGGGTCAAAAACTTCCCATTGTGAATAATCGATAAGGTTTGGGTTAGTTACACTTGCTTTTCTGATACCGTTATATTGTGTTACAGCATATATATCTCCGTTAAAAACGGCTGTTTGATAGACTTTTATTTCCTGTCCGGCCGGTCCAATAAAATAAGTGTCGCCAAATTCTAAGGTCGCCAATTTATATTGCACAATTCCAAAATCACAGGAAACATAGACAATGCCATCATATTCAATGAAATGATTTACCCTTTTAATGTTTGAAGGAATGTTTTTATTGATGATATCTACAACATTTAATATACTTCCGTCGGCATCATTAATGACAATCATTAGCCCATCTTCATAACCTACAATTGTTTTGTTGAAAGTGTCGCTGTGATAAACTGCAGAAATGGTTTGTCCCGAAAGACCATCAATGGTATTTACCGTTTTTATATCGTTGGAGGCAAGGTTTTTGGTAAACAGCGCATTTTCGGCAGCAGCATAAATTTTGGTGTTTGATTCCGAGATATCTTTAATTTGATTGTATGAAAAATAACCTTTCCAATTTTGAAATGGTTGTGATACGCAAATTTGAAAAAAAAGAAATATAACCCCGAAAAAGCACTTTTTCATTTGAAAAGAATTAGACTGCAAATATAGTATAAACGTAAAAATAATCTAATTGTTATATTTGAATCAAAAAATGCCATCAAAACTGATGGCATTTCAAGGGTTTTATCGGTTGGTTTCTTAAATTATACTATTCCTTGTGCTAACATGGCATCGGCTACTTTTACGAAACCGGCAATGTTTGCACCTTTTACATAATCTGTATATCCTGTTGCATCTGTACCATATTTTACGCACGCTTCGTGGATGTTTGCCATGATGTTTTTCAATCGTTGGTCAACTTCTTCTGAAGTCCAACTTAAACGCAAAGAGTTTTGTGACATTTCAAGACCTGAAGTCGCAACTCCGCCAGCATTTGAAGCTTTCCCTGGAGCGAAAAGAATTTTTGCTTTTAAGAATTCGGTAACCGCTTCCGGAGTTGAAGGCATATTTGCACCTTCGGCAACGCAGGTACATCCGTTTGCAATAAGCGCTTTTGCTTCGTCACCGTTTAATTCATTTTGAGTAGCACACGGTAAAGCAATATCGCACTTAACTTCCCACGGGCGTTTCCCGGCTACGAATTTTGCAGAAGGATATTTAGCTACGTAATCAGAAATTCTTCCGTAGTTTACATTTTTGATTTCCATGATGTAAGCCAATTTTTCAGCTGTGATTCCATCAACATCATAAATATACCCCGATGAGTCAGAAGCTGTAACTACTTTTCCACCAAGTTCGCTTGCTTTTTCGATAGCATATTGCGCTACGTTTCCTGAACCAGAAACCACAACAGTTTTCCCATTAAAGCTTTGTCCTTTTGTTGCTAACATATTTTGAGCGAAGTAAACATCACCATAACCTGTAGCTTCAGGGCGGATTAATGAACCGCCGAAAGTGATTCCTTTTCCGGTTAAAACTCCCGTAAATTCATTTCTCAATCTTTTATATTGACCAAACATATAGCCAACTTCTCTTCCTCCAACACCTATATCTCCTGCAGGAACATCAGTATCAGCGCCAATGTGTTTCGCTAACTCGGTCATGAATGCTTGACAGAATTTCATGATTTCGATATCCGATTTTCCTTTTGGATCAAAATCAGAACCCCCTTTTCCACCACCCATTGGCAATGTTGTCAAACTGTTTTTAAACGTTTGTTCGAAAGCCAAAAACTTCAGGATACTCAAGTTTACTGAAGGGTGAAAACGAATTCCGCCTTTATATGGCCCGATAGCTGAGTTCATTTGAATTCTGTAACCACGGTTTACTTGTGTGGTTCCCGCATCGTCAATCCAACACACACGGAACATGATTACTCTTTCTGGCTCTACCATTCTTTCCAAAAGCATTTTGTTTTGGTATTTTTTATTTTGTTCAATAAACGGAATTACTGTTTCAGCAACTTCCATAACTGCTTGCATAAATTCTGGTTCATGACCATTTCTTTTTGCAACCAATTCCATAAATGTGTTGATACTTTTTGACATAAAATTATTCTATTTTATTTTTTAAGAAATCGATTTCGTAAAATCGTACAAATATACATTTTATTGAAATATACCGATGATTTTTTTTAAATTCTATTTTTTTTTGTTAGTGGCAATTAAAATTAATTACTTTAAAAAAAGTAGGTTCATAAAATAATATCTTATGTTCTATTTTTTAGGTTTTTACACAGACAAATAGTTATAATTTTTGTTCTATGCTCTTTGTCTAAAGTATGTATAAGTTTATAGTTAGCCTAATTTCAGACTTTTTGTTTTTTAGGGTTAAATTATTTTTTTATGATAGCTATTTTTATATATTTGCGATTGTTTGCGCTGAAAAAATAAATTTCATGTATAAGAAAATCTTAATAACAATTGTTTTAGTGTTTACTATGACTAACTTAAATGCGCAATATTCAAACGGTTTGTTTGGCGGTTTCTTTGCAGATATAGGTGTTACAGTTGGTGCAGTAAATTTTAAATCTGATTTTGGAGAAAGAGGCAATGTTCAAAATTATATGCAAAACAATGGTTATGTTGTGACAGGTGTTTTTTACTTAACACTGGACACCAATTATTCAAGTTTTACGGATTATTTTAAATTGAGGTTCGAAGCTTCTTACATGAATTGTAATTTGGAACACTTCGGAAAGTGGGTTGACCCATCTAATCAAGGTGTTTTTGCAACACAATTGCGAGCTATGAAAGGAGCTGTTCAGTCAGAGACTTTTGGAGTTCAATTAGAGTATTTCCCGTTTGGTCAAGATCAATTTACTGGAGCAGATGGATTTATTCCTTATGTTAGTTTTGGGGGTCAAATAATTAATTATTCGACTAAAATAAGTTCCAGTTTAGGTCCTATAGGTACTCCGATAAGTACTCCAATTAAATATTTAAATGGCGGAGCTAAAGCAGAAAGTAATGGAAGAGTTCCTACTTTATCAACCAGTATAGGCACAAGATATAAGTTGACAACCTTTACTTCATTGGTTCTAGATTTAAGGCTTCAATATTATTTTTCTGACGAGGTTGATGGAATGAATCCTAACAAGTCTCTTTATCCTGAAAATCAATCAAATGATTGGTTAACCTCAGTTAGTATAGGTTACATTTATTATCTTCTATAGAAATCAAACGCTACTCTTTTTCAACAGCATCTTTATAATCTGGATAAAGAAATTTATTATATGGGAATCTTGTGACGTGAATTTTTCTCACGGATTCATATACCTTTTCTCTGAATTCTTCAAAATTTTCTTTGTTAGTAGCCGAAATAAACAAGGTGTTTTTTTCTCCAACATTACTCATCCAAGTTGCTTTCCATTCTTCCAAAGTATAATGCTTTGTTGTTTTTTCAGTAATTAAATCATCGGCTTCAATTTCTAGATTTTGAAAAACATCAATTTTATTAAAAACCATTATTGTCGGTTTGTCATTGCTCTTTATATCCTGTAAAATCTGATTCACTGAACTTATGTGTTCCTCAAAATCAGGATGTGAAATATCAACAACATGTAGTAATAAATCCGCTTCGCGAACTTCGTCAAGTGTGCTTTTAAAAGAGTCTACCAATTGGGTAGGTAATTTTCTAATAAACCC